>JBBRLC010000023.1:0-9727 GCA_038231595.1 Candidatus Nanopelagicales bacterium
CGCACCCGGTAGATCATCTGCATCAGCGACAAGTGATACACGTTCGAGGAATCCGATGAGGGACGCAGACTCAGACTCCGCGCCCTCGAGCGACAGCGACTCCTCGTACTCGTGCGCGACCGACTCCAGTTCGGCCAGGTTTTCGACCCTGGTTTCATCTTGAGGATCGGTGCTGGCCTGCAGTTCCGCGACGTAGCCGCTTTGTTCCATCAAGGCGCGCAAAATTGTCGCGGGTCCTTCGCCAAGTTCAACCAAGGTGCGTGCGCCGTCGAGCATGTCGACGAAGCCACGGATTGCGGCAGCCGACCGCGGTGCCAGACCTGGCACTTCTTCAACCCGTGCCAGCGCCTCAGCGAACGTAATCCGCTCTCTCGACGCGAAGGATTCAACACACGACTCGGCCTTGTCTCCGATTCCGCGACGTGGGGTATTCAGGATCCTTCGGATCGATACGTCGTCAGCGGGATTCGCGACGGCCCGCATATATGCCAGGACGTCACGAACTTCTTTGCGTTCGTAGAACCGGACACCACCAATCACCTTGTAGGGCAGTCCGACCCGAATCAACACTTCTTCGATTGCGCGTGACTGTGCATTCGTCCGATAGAAGACGGCGACGTCGCGGGGCACGACGCCCACATCGTCCTGGAGTCGATCGATCTCACCTGCGACAAAGGCCGCTTCGTCGTGTTCGTGGTCTGCCACGTACGACACGATCGAGTCCCCTGCACCCGAGTCACTCCACAGGCGCTTTGGGCGGCGCGATGTGTTCTTCGCGATGACGGCATTTGCGGCCGACAGGATGTTTTGGGTGGATCGATAGTTTTGTTCGAGAACGATCGTGGTCGCGTTCGGATAGTCCCGTTCGAATTGTTCAATGTTTCGGATCGAGGCGCCGCGGAAGGCATAGATCGATTGATCTGCATCTCCGACGACACACAGTTGCGCTGGCGGGAGGTCAGCGGACTCAGTCTTGCCGCTCACTAACTCCCGCACCAAGACGTACTGAGCGTGATTGGTGTCTTGGTATTCGTCAACGAGAACATGGCGGAAACGTCGCCGGTAGTGCTCGGCTACGTCGGGAAACAACTGGAACACTGCGACCGTGCACGAAATGAGGTCGTCGAAATCGAACGCGTTGGCTGAGCGCAGACGTTGTTGGTAAAGGGCGTACGCCTGGGCCACCGTCTTATCGATGTGCGTCTCGGCGGTCGCGGCGAACGTCTCATGATCGATGAGTTCGTTTTTGAGGTTCGAGACCTGCGCCAAGAAGGCCCGCGGGTTGTAGCGCTTGGGGTCGAGATCTAGGTCGCGACAGACCAGTGTCATGAGTCGTTGCGCGTCGGCCTGGTCGTAAATCGAGAATGATGATGAGTAACCAAGTCGCGTCGATTCCCGTCGCAAGATCCGCACGCACGCCGAATGAAACGTGCTGACCCACATCACACGCGCCCGACCACCCACGAGATCCGACACGCGCTCGCGCATTTCACCGGCGGCCTTGTTCGTGAAGGTGATGGCCAGAATCTCAGTCGGCTTCGCTCGCCCTGTCGCCAACAGATAGGCGATCCGCCTGGTCAAAACTCTCGTCTTGCCTGAGCCTGCTCCGGCAACGATGAGCAGCGGGCCTCCGTCATGCGTGACAGCCGCGCGCTGAGGATCGTTGAGATCGTCAAGGAGAACATCGGCGGGGATCGGGGACACCCCACGATCCTAGGAAGGGGTCAGACAGTCAGCGCGAGTAGCCGACGACGTACACGGCGAGTTGGGTCAGTATCGGTGCAGATGTGCTCGCCCGAATGGTCATCTGAATTCGTCCATCAGCACCCACCGGCACCGCGATCACGTCCCCGACGGGGGTACGGCGGCGAATAGACAGGGCAGCAGCCGATGCCTGTGACACTCGGCCTGGCCAGACGTAGAGGTCGCCATAGCCAGTGGAACTAATCGACGAGACTTGGACGAAGACCGTCTTCACCCCGGTCGCGGGCACTCCGGCTCGACCCAACACCGAAAGCCTCCACACGCGGTGGGATACCAGCGGACCAGCGCCAATTCCGGTCGGGGTGTACACCAAGCGCCCAGGTCGCAGTGCCACTACCGACGATCCAGCAGCCGCCCGAGCGACGCCGGTCCACGCCGAGATGCCGAGGCGCACCTGCACCGCCGAGAGGGAGTCATTGCGAATCGCGATCGTCCCATTGTCCGTGGATCCGGTAATGACCTGGGTGGTTCGCGGTAGGTCGCCATAGCCGGAAGCGGAGGGTGCCATCGGCATCGCCGCGCCGGGCTTGTACACCCGCAACGCCACGGTGCCGGTTCCTCCGTACGGAGTGACTGACAAGTTGAAGCCCGCGATCGAGGATCCAGGCAATCCCGCGACTCCGCCGAGGGTGATGTTGCGCGTCTCTCCCGGCGCCAAGTCGCCGCCGGGGTTGCGAGCGCTGTCATAGAGGGTCGTAGAACGGGTTGCGTGCAAGGTGCCGCCGATCACCGCCGCCAGCGATTTCGGTTGCGTACTTTGCACCCATCCCACAACGTCAACGGCCACCCACGCATCACCGGCAGATGTGGCCAGCGAAATCGTTCCGTCGGCCCCCAGTGGGACCACAGTTGTTACTGACGCGCTGCCGTTTTGTCGAACGCCCAGGATGCGCGTGGCCAGCCTCGACGTCCCCGTGGGCCACACGGATAGATAGCTCGGCGCATTAGCAGCGAGCAGGTGGATGCGCACGGCAACGGCGGACAGACCCGTCGTGGGAACGCCTGGGGCGCTGAGCACATGAGCGACAAGGTGGCGCCCATCTCCGGGCCATCGATCTTGTCCCAGCCGACACGGAGCCCCGTGATCGATGCCGAGTCCGGTCCGGCTGTCAAGCACGCGCGTCGCTGAGATCGGAACAAAGTCTTGCGCTGACGAGGTGCTCACCACGGCAGGTTTGCTCGACGGGGAGGCGCTCCACGTTTCAGGACACGGACGTACGAACGAAGGTGTGGCGTCCCAGAAAGACGACGTGCCCGCGGCGCCATCCCAGGACAGGGACAGGTGAATGTGGTCACGGTGGCAGTACGTGTCGTTGGCGCGGGAAGCCAACCGGGGGTTGACCGAGCAACCTTTCAAGTCTTGCCACCCCGCGTTGGGTTGGTAGGACTTCCAGATGTGGTCGTTCCAACCGATGTACATCACGCCGAGTCGTCGAGCCATCGCATGCTTGTTGCCGAACTGATCAGTTGCGAGCAGCCAGGTAAGGAACGCGTTGGCTTTTGCTCGAGTCTTCAGGTTGCGGTAGCTCACCATCCAGTCCAACGCGCGGCCCTCTTTGTGTTCACTTGGACCGCCGATCGAGCAACTGCGACTGATCCCGATGTCAGGCGTGCCGTACGTCGAGGCGAGGAGATTGCGCAGAAGCAGGCTGCCCCGCTTTATTGCGGGGTCACAGATGATCTGACCTTCGTATTCGGGGTAGTCATCGATGGCGGCGGTGAACTTGGCGGCGACCGGAGACTTGGGGCCGACGGGGAGCTTCACACCGACCGGTGGCAATGTGGCGACTGCCTGCGCCGGGGGTCCGGTCAGGACGGGAACCAGGCCGACGGTCAAGACCGCGGACGCGAGCGCAACGATGGTCCGGCGTGCGCGCCTGGCACCTGTCGCGGTCCCATCAGCCGAACGGGTGACGGGCGAGAGTGCAGCAGGCATAACTATGGCTTCGGCGTCTACTCGCGGTCGCCTGAGCATGTTCCTACGATGTAACCCACTCGGGCGCATGCCCACCCGCGCTCTCAGCATCCGGAAGGACCCTCGTGTGAGCGACGTCACCCGCGTTCTCGTCGTGACTGCCCATCCCGACGACGTCGATTTTGGCGCGGCCGGGACCGTCGCTGGTCTCGTCCGTGACGGCGTTGCGGTCACCTACTGCATTATCACCGACGGAGATGCCGGCGGTTTCGACCCCGCCATTCCCCGCTCGGAGATCCCACGAATTCGACACAAGGAGCAACGCGCAGCGGCCGCCGTACTCGGCGTCTCGGACGTGCGATTTCTCGGCTATCGCGATGGCGAACTCACCGTGACCCATGAACTCCGACGAGACATTTCTCGGGTGATTCGCCAAACCCGCCCTCAGCGGGTCATCACGCAGTCGCCGGATCGCAATTGGGAGCGGATTCAAGCGTCACATCCCGACCACTTGGCCGCTGGCGAAGCGACGATGCAGGCGGTCTACCCCGATGCACGCAACCCGTTTGCGCACACGTCGCTTCTCGCTGATGAGGGCCTTGAGGCATGGACCGTCGAAGAGGTTTGGTTGATGGCGACGGCCGCGCCCACTAAGAACGTAGACATCACCGACGTCTTTGACTTGAAACTCAACGCAATCGCATCGCATGAGTCGCAGTTGCCGAACCGAGAAGAAATGGAAGTACGCGTCAGAGATTGGACGGCCGCGAATGCGGTGCGAGCCGGATTGCCAATCGGACGATTGGCAGAGGCTTTCCACGTGGTCTCGACGGTATAACCGCCGTTTGATCTGGGGCGAATGTAGGCATGGCTCAACATCGCGCCACTAAGCCTGGTGCCATCGACACATACCGTCGCGAAGTAACGCGTGACGCGGCCACCGATGGCGTTACCACTCGGTGGGCCTGGATCATCTTCTGGATGCCCGCGGTCGGAGTCATTGTTGTTGGCGCTTCTCGAGTCAATAGGCAATTGTTTCGCTTCTTTGTCGCGGAGGATCACCTACTGGAATGGTCTCAGTTCGGTTTGTTGCTGGTCGCGAGTCTGTTTGGGATTCTTGTCGCCGTGCGTCTCTTTGGGCGCGGCGAGGCCACGGCGGCCGTACTTTTCATCGTCTTCGGCGTGGGCATGTTCTTGGTCGCAGGCGAGGAAATTTCCTGGGGCCAGCGCATTTTTGGCTGGGGAACTCCATCGTCGATCACTGCGATCAACAACCAAGGTGAGACCAATGTGCACAACATTCTCGAGGTCCAGAATGCCTTGAACTACCTCAAGATGGTCGGCGGGCTGATTGCTTTCGTGCTGCCGTTTCTCACTCGTTGGTCCACCCGTCTCAAGGCCGCAGGCCCATCGAGACCTTCGCTGTTGATGCGACTCTCGCCCGCACTCTTTCTGGGCCCGTGCTTCCTGCTGATGTTTGGCTACCGCTTCATTCGCTTGTTTGTGCTGAAGACAAGCGAGACCGCCATCAAGTTCGGTGAGTGGCCAGAATTCGCGCTGTACTTCGGCTTTGCAGCACTGGCCTTCCTACTGTGGCGACGCCTCGGTAGCGAACCGGACCCAGCGCCCACTACTGCGGCGTAGGAGCCCTCGTGACGTCCCATCCATGATGAACAACGTCGTGGAGAAAGTATCGCGCAAACGTTTCGACCGAAAAGATCGCGCCGTCGCTGCGTCGACCTTGCCGAACCCAGGCGCCGGGTGTGACCGCATCAAACTTCGTTGCGATCATTTCAACCGCGCTGGCAAGTTCGGCCGCCACGGCGAGCGGAGCTTGCTTGTCGTATCCCTGTTCGACAGCTGTCGCGTCCTGATCCCAATTGGCGAATTCAGCGTCATCGTCGTTGAGCATCAGGTGAAGCCGATCCGAGAACAGCGTGCACACGTCGCGGACGTGGCAGGCGTACTCAAGGGTCGACCAAGTTGATGGATCCGATCTGACGGCGGCGGACGAGGCGGACAACGCTTCATTCCAGCGGGGCACCTGCTCGCGCAACCGCATCGGTACGTCGTGGCCAGAAACACCTCGTGCGTCATACCCGCATTCAGGGCAGGGGCGTTCGAGCACCCAGGTCCAGTCTTTGTCATCTGGGGTAATGCTCATGGGTTGACGCTAGCGGAATCATGACTCGTAACGCCGATCACTCTCACCACGCAATCGTGTCGCCGTTGTAGCGGCGAAAGGTACCCGAATCCTCCATCGTCATCGAATCGATTAGCAGTCGCATTGACGTAACGCTGCTCGCGATCTCCACTGTCGCCCCACCAACGTCAAGCCTGGTTTTGACATGTCCGGGGCAGATCAGCGCCACGATGATGTCGCGGGCGGCGAGTTCGTCAACAACGCTGGAACCATGGCCCCGCTTCCTTTGGGAGAGCACATCATTCGACAGCACGAAATCACCTTCCAACCGGCGTCCGAATACTGCCGGACGAGCTCCAAGCCGATACCCCGATTTGCACCCGTGACTAATGCAACGGGTGGACTGGAGCGCGTCACCAAGGACTACTCCCACTCGATGGTGCCGGGCGGCTTGCTGGTGATGTCGAGAACGACGCGATTCACTTCACGTACTTCGTTGGTGATCCGCGTCGATATGGCGGCCAAGAGATCATGGGGAAGTCTTGACCAATCGGCCGTCATCGCGTCCTCGCTCGATACCGGTCGCAACACTATCGGGTGGCCATAGGTACGCCCATCACCTTGAACACCGACCGAACGAACGTCGGCTAGCAACACCACCGGGAACTGCCAAATACTTCGATCCAAGTCTGCTGCCGTCACTTCTTCACGCACGATCGCATCGGCCTTGCGCAGGATCTCTAGCCGCTCGGCATCAACAGCGCCAACAATCCGAATTGCCAGACCGGGGCCAGGGAAGGGGTGACGCCACACCATTGCCGGTGGCAAACCGAGCTCGAGCCCGACCTGGCGTACCTCATCCTTGAACAGCGCTCGGAGGGGCTCGACGAGGGAGAACTGAAGGTCATCAGGCAACCCGCCCACGTTGTGGTGACTCTTGATGTTGGCCGTCCCCGTCCCACCGCCGGACTCCACGACATCGGCATAGAGCGTGCCCTGCACGAGAAACTCGACGTCTGCTCCGTGCTCCCCTGCACCGGTGACCACGTCTCGCGCTGCTGCTTCAAAGGTGCGGATGAAGAGTCGGCCGATGATCTTCCGCTTCTCCTCCGGATCTGTGACCCCGGCGAGTTCGGCCAAGAATCGTTCGCGTGCATCTACGACGACGAGTCGAATGCCGGTCGCGGCCACATAGTCGCGCTCAACTTGCTCGCGTTCGCCGGCGCGTAAGAGACCGTGGTCAACGAACACGCAGGTGAGGTTGTCACCGACAGCGCGGTGCACGAGGGCAGCGGCAACAGCGCTGTCCACGCCGCCGGAAAGACCGCAAATCACCAACTTGTCGCCAACCTGCTTGCGAATAGCTGCGACCCGGTCCTCGACGATGTTCGACGTCGTCCAGGACGGCTCGAGTTTGGCGATGTCATAGAGGAAGTGCTCGAGAACGCGTTGCCCTTGCTCGCTATGCATCACTTCCGGATGGAATTGAACTCCAGCCAAGGCCCGGCGGGAGTCCTCGAACGCAGCGATCGGAGCACCCTCGGTGCTCGCAGTCACGGTGAAACCACTGGGCGCTGCGGCCACGGAGTCACCATGTGACATCCACACAGTGAGATCCACTGGCAGCCCGTCAAAGAGCACACCGCCATCGGTGTGCAGGAGCGTTCGCCCAAACTCGCTCAATCCTGTTTTCGCCACATCGCCGCCGAGTGCAATCGCCATGGCCTGGAAGCCGTAGCAAATTCCGAACGTCGGCACGCCGGTGTCAAACAGCGATGGATCGACTTGGGGTGCATTGTCGGCGTACACACTCGATGGCCCGCCGGAAAGAATCACGGCGACCGGATTCTTGGCCAACATCTGCGCGACGGGCATAGTCGCCGGCACAATCTCGGAATAGATGTGGGCCTCGCGGACTCGGCGTGCAATGAGCTGGGCGTACTGCGCTCCGTAGTCCACGACGAGTACGGGTCGAACTTCGGCGGTCGCGGAGTCGCGCGCTGTGTGCATGGTGGGCTGGTGCCTCTCAACTCTTTCCCGCTGGAATGTCAAGCGTTGACAACTTTCGCCCAGCCTATCCAGGCCGACGAACGGCCTAATCTCGCCAGCGACGCGAGCAGTGAGTCGCGATACTCGAGCAACGCAATGGAATCGACACGCGTCGGCTCTCGGAAGTAGCGTGGAAGTCGCTATGTCATCGCTTGCCCGTCCGGTTGACACCGGGGTCCGGGTACCCGGAGCGGTAGGCAGGCGAGTGCTCCACCACTTGCCCCTGTCCGATCCCGGTACGCCCGACCTCCGGTCTCCTCGGCGATTCATTTTTCACGTCGCCCGCTGTCAGCGGCCGCTGCTCATCGCCGGCGCAGCATGGGGAATTCTGTGGATGGTCGCCCAGTCGATCGTCCCAGCAGCACTCGGAGCCGCCGTTCAAGCAGCGACAGAGCGCGACAGTCGCGGCGTACTCCTCTGGTCTGGCGTGGTCTTGCTCCTCGGCGTCGTGCAGGCCATCGCTGGAGTGGTTCGACATCGTTCCGCGGTCAGCAACTGGCTCACCGGCGCATCGCGGGTCTCGCAACTCGTCGCGCGGCACGCCGCATACCTCGGGGGCGACCTGTCCAAGCATGTTGCAACCGGAGAAGTCGTCGCCGTTTCGTCGTCAGACGTCGAAAAGATTGGCCACGTCCTCGACATCTCGCTTCGCTTCTCCGGCGCGATCGTGTCATTTTTTGTGGTTGCCCTGTTGCTCTTGCACGGGTCACTCACGCTGGGGTTAGTCGTTGTCATTGGGATGCCTCTGCTCGCGCTCTGCGTCTCACCGCTGATCAAACCGCTCGAACGCCGCACCAACGCTCAGCGCGAGCAGGTAGGCAAGGCCACCGAACTTGCTGCGGACACGGTTGCTGGGTTGCGTGTGTTGCGCGGTATTGGTGGCGAGGAGCTATTCATTGCGCGCTTCAGTGCCGCATCGCAACGCGTTCGCGAAGCTGCTGTGAGCACGGCGCGCATTCAATCTGTGCTCGACGCGTTCCAGGTGGCGCTTCCGGGTCTTTTCGTGGTGGTCGTTACCTGGCTTGGCGCCAAGATGGTCATCAACGGACAACTCGAGGTTGGCCAACTAGTCGCCTTCTATGGCTTCACTGCGTTCCTCGTCTTGCCGCTTCGGACGATCACCGAGATGGCGTACCACTGGACCGCCGCCAAGGTCGCAGCGGCGCGCATCGTGCGAATCTTGACGATCGAACGCGGGCTCACCCACTCCGAGAGTCCCGTCGCCGAACCCACATCGGGTTCGTTGGCGGAGGCAACGAGCGGAATCGTGTTGGAGCCGGGGCTCTTCACCGCATTGGTGTACGACGACCCCGACGCCGCCGATGCTGCGGCCGAACGTCTCGGTGGTTACCTTCCCGGCGACGTCACTCTCGACGGCGTACCGCTGGACTCGCTTGCCCTCGAAGTCGTCCGGCGTCGCATCCTGGTCCAAGACAAGGACCCGGTGATCTTGTCGGGAACGCTTGCAGACTTGCTCGACGTTCCGTCGTCCGGCCGCGTGAACATTCTCGAAGCGATCGAGGCCGCCTGCGCGTATGACGTCGTCGAGGGCCTTGGCGATAACCTTGAGGCGGCACTCGATAGTCGTTTGCCCGAGCGCGGTCGCACGCTTTCTGGTGGCCAACGTCAACGATTGGCGTTGACACGATCCCTCATCGCCGACCCCGACGTACTCATCCTCGATGAGCCAACCTCAGCCGTTGACGCGCACACCGAGGCGCGCTTCGCAGGGGGTCTGCGACGCGCGCGGGCGGGAATGACGACTGCGGTGATTACGACCAGTCCCTTGATGCTCGACTTCGTTGATGTCGTCGCGCTGGTCATCGACGACGTCGTCGTCGCGCGCGGAACTCACC
>JBBRLC010000024.1:0-9328 GCA_038231595.1 Candidatus Nanopelagicales bacterium
ACAGCGGAGCCGACGATCCTGCCGGCCCGTTTCCCCAACCTACTGGTGAATGGTTCCGCCGGTATTGCGGTCGGCATGGCGACCAATATCCCCCCGCACAACTTGCGCGAGGTCATCGACGGAGTGCAGTGGGCCCTTGCTCACCCAGACGCGTCGAAAGCGGAACTTCTCGAAGCGCTCATCGAACGAATCAAAGGTCCAGACTTTCCGACGGCCGGGCTGGTCGTTGGACGCAAGGGCATCGACGACGCGTACCGAACCGGCCGCGGGTCGATCACGATGCGCGCCGTGGTGGAGATCGAAGAGGATTCGCGCGGGCGGCAAATCTTGGTCATCACCGAGTTGCCCTATCAGGTAAACATCGACAATCTGACGTCGAAGATCGTTGAGTTGGTTGATGGCGGCAAGATCAGTGGAATTGCTGATCTACGAAACGAGTCTTCTGGCCGCACCGGTCAACGGCTCGTTGTTGTCCTCAAGCGTGACGCGGTTGCTTCGGTGGTTCGCAACAACCTCTTCAAGCACACGCAGCTGCAGGACACCTTTGGTGCGAACATGTTGGCCCTTGTCGATGGAGTGCCGCGAACGCTCAGTCTCGACGCCTTCATTCGGCATTGGATCACTCACCAGATCGAAGTCATTGTCCGGCGGACGCGATATCGCTTGCGCAAGGCCGAAGAGCGCGCCCACATCCTGCGTGGCTACCTCAAAGCCCTTGACGCTCTCGACGAGGTGATCGCGCTCATCCGCGCGAGTCGAACAGTTGATGATGCGCGCACTGCTTTGATGGGTCTCCTTGAGATCGACGAAGTGCAAGCGACGGCAATTCTGGACATGCAGTTGCGTCGGCTCGCGGCCCTAGAACGCCAGAAGATCATCGATGAGTACAACGAGTTGATGAGTCTCATCGCCGCACTTGAATCAATCCTGGCCAGTGATGAACGCCAACGCCAGATTGTCAGCGAAGAAGTCGCCGAGATTGGTGAGAAATACGGTGATGAGCGACGCACTCAGATCATTGCCTGGGATGGCGAAGTCACTGATGAGGACCTCATTGCCGAAGAGGACGTCGTGGTCACGATCACGCGTGGAGGATATGCAAAGCGGACCAAGAGCGACCTCTATCGAGCGCAGCGGCGTGGTGGCCGTGGCGTACGAGGCGCGGCCCTTCGTCAAGATGACGTAGTCGAACACTTCTTTGTCACCACGACCCACCATTGGATTCTGTTCTTCACCAACACTGGACGGGTCTATCGAGCCAAGGCTTACCAGTTGCCCGACTCTGGACGAGATGCTCGCGGCCAACATGTCGCCAACTTGCTGGCGTTTGGACCGGATGAGCAAATCGCGCAGGTTCTCGACATTCGTGACTACGAGCAAGCTCCTTATCTGGTGCTAGCCACGCGCGATGGCATGGTCAAAAAGACGAAACTGATGGACTTCGATACCAACCGTACGGGCGGAATCATCGCTTTGAACTTGCGTGACGGGGACGAACTGATTTCCGCGCAACTCGTCGACGAGTCTCAGGATCTTCTGATGGTTTCGCGCAAGGGTATGTCTGTGCGTTTCACCGCAAGCGAAGATCAGCTGCGTCCGATGGGCCGCGCTACTAGCGGCGTGATCGGCATGAGATTCCGCGGCGACGAAGACAAGTTGCTCTCGATGGAGGTCGTACGCGAAGACGCTTTCGTCGTGACGGTCACCGATGGCGGCTTCGGGAAACGCACGTCGGTCGATCAGTGGAACTCCCAAGGTCGTGGCGGCCTCGGCGTACGCGCGATGCGATTGGTCGAGAAGCGCGGATCGCTCGTCGGGGCGTTGGTCTGCAACGCCGACGATGAAATATTCGCCATCGCGTCCAACGGCGTCGTGATTCGAACCCGCGTCGAGGAGGTGCGCGCGACCGGGCGCGACACGATGGGGGTTGCCCTGATGAACCTGGCGGAGGATGACTCGGTCGTGGCAATTGCCCGCGGGGACGCGGTCGCCGACGATGACGACATCGATGGCATTGCCGAGGCCGCCCCGCCTGCTGGGATGCGGCCAGACTTTGACAGCGAAGGTTCGGCCAAACCCGCGGGTCGGGGTGGCGAAACCGGCGCGCGTGGCAATGATGGGAACAGCCCAGCGTCGGACATGATTGAAGAGGGCGCGCCAGTACTCGATGGAGAGGAGTAACCAGTGACTGCTGCAAATGCGGGCAAATCTGGAACGCCCGCTCCGGAAGGTGGCAAGGCTAAGCCGCCGCTGAGTGAAGACCCGCCCACCGATCCCGGGATGGTCCAACCAGCGAATAGTGACTCCCGCCCAGCGAATAGTGACTCCCGCCCGGCGAAGAGTCCGACGGCAAAACCGGCGAACGCGAAGTCCTCCGGATGGGACGAAAGTGCGATGCGGGCCCCGGCCAAAACGCCCGCCCGCGACGCGACAGCCGACGCCGCCGTGCGACCGGGTACGACTGCCGCAGCCGGCGCCGCTTCGGGCCCAGCAACAGTCATCCCACGCCCGTTCGACTCCGTGTCCGGTCCGGCTCTGACGACGGCCGTACCTGCGGCCTCCCCTGCTAGTCGCCCGGTGGCCGCCACGGCCACACCCCTTGGTCCCCGCCGCGCCCGCTTGATGGTGACCCGACTTGATCCCTGGTCGGTGATGAAGACGTCGTTTATGCTGGCGGTGTCGATCGCGGTGGTCATCGTGGTTGCGGTCGCGGTGCTCTGGATGGTCCTGCAGGTCACCGGTGTCTTCGACTCGATCACCCGCACGGTCGACGACCTCACAGGGACCGGAACCACAACCGTCGATGTGGGCACATTGATTTCATTCGGCCGCGTGATGGGCATCGCACTCGTGATCGCTGGAGTTGAAGTGATTCTGGTGTCCGCTCTCGCAACGTTGTTTGCCTTCCTCTACAACCTCAGCGTTGGAATCACCGGCGGCCTGCAAGTCACTCTCTCCGAAGACAGCTAGCCCTCAGTTCTTGACTGGATGATCAACAATGTTGATCATCCAGTGGAGACCGACGGCGTGTCGCAGCGATTTTCTGCCGTACGGTCAACAAAGCAAGCCTCGTGGCTCAGGAGTCGAGCGGCGCGGGTGGTAGGTGGTACCCCTGAGGTGGATGGCGATCCGCCGGAGGTACGCCCGGGACGAACCGCCCTCCTACTGGGGTAACCTTTGCCGGCACTCGGGCCTATAGCTCAGCTCGGTTAGAGCGCTTCCCTGATAAGGAAGAGGTCGGTGGTTCAAGTCCACCTAGGCCCACCCGTCGCTTGGTTTGGTCCACCTCGACACGATCCCCGGAGGTCGTTGTGAAGAAGCTCCTCGTACTCGGTGTCCTCGCCGCAGTCGGTTACGCCGTCTACCGACAGGTGTCTGCTGGGAAGTCTGAGCAGGATCTTTGGAGCGAAGCGACCTCAAGCCCGGATCTTCGCTAACCACTGCGAGATCACGGCGTTGTAGCCGCGATCTCGCCCGCCACGTACCATCTCGCTGCGCTCCATTTGGCGCGCTGGGGGACGTAGCTCAATTGGCAGAGCACCGCCTTTGCAAGGCGGGGGTTAGGGGTTCGATTCCCCTCGTCTCCACAAATTCCACCGGAGTTGCTTGGGTGCTCCGCGACCGCCGGGGCCGGTCACGGCTTTGAGGTCGTGATTCGCATGGCAAGATACGCAGGTGACGACAATGGCGACTTTGACGACCAACCTCGGCGACATTCGAATCAATCTCTTCCCGGATCATGCGCCCAAAACGGTGCGCAATTTTGTGGGGCTCGCTGAGGGCACCCAGGAATGGACCGATCCGCGCGTACGGACGAAGACAACTGCGCCGCTCTACGACGGCACAGTCTTCCATCGCGTGATCGCGGGTTTCATGATTCAGGGCGGCGATCCCTTGGGCACCGGCACAGGCGGGCCGGGCTATCGATTCGCTGATGAGTGCACGCCGGATCTGACCTTTGACCGGCCCTATCTTCTGGCGATGGCCAATGCGGGTCCGGGGACCAACGGGTCGCAGTTCTTCATCACAGTCGCGCCGACCAAGCATCTGAACATGAAGCACACAATCTTTGGCGAGTTAGCTGACGCGCCGAGCCGTGAAGTTGTGGACCGTATTGCAGCTGCAGCGACAGGACGCGGGGATCGGCCAGTCGAGGACATCGTCATCGAGACCGTGAGCATCGAGCGGGCCGACTCCTGAGCACTCCTGGGATGGCGAGTGCGCCGACGTGTTATCGCCATCCGGATCGCGAGACGTACATCCGATGTACGCGCTGCGATCGATCGATCTGCCCGGACTGCATGACCCCGGCGCCGGTTGGTTTTCAATGCCCTGAGTGTGTTCGTGAAGGTAAAGCCTCGATCGCGCAAGTCAGCACGCCGTACGGCGGCAAGGTCAGTGACCGGCCTTACGTCACCCAGGCCCTCATCGCCGCCTGTGTCATCGTGTTCCTTCTTGAATACGTTGGCGGCGGTCCCGGCCAGGCGGCGGTCCGATTCGGCAATGTTCCCGCGGCGGTTGCGATCAACGGCGACTGGTGGCGAACGATCACCAGCGGGTTCCTGCACACCTCGATCCTCCACATCGCCTTCAACATGTACGCCCTGTATCTCTTAGGCCCGACGCTGGAACGCCTGCTCGGTCACCTTCGCTTTTCGGCCCTCTACGGGTTGAGCCTGCTCGGCGGATCGGTGGCGTCGTACTTCTTCTCCCCGGTGGCCGGAGTCTCGATCGGAGCGAGTGGCGCCATCTTCGGTCTGATGGGCGCCTTCGTCATCGTCGGCCGTCAAGTCGGCGTGCAACTCAACGCCATTGTTGGGCTGATCGTGATCAACCTGATCCTGGGTTTCGTCATCCCTAACATTGATTGGCGTGCGCACCTTGGTGGTTTGGTGACCGGCTCGTTGATCTCGGCGATCTTCGTGCTGACACCTCGAGGTCGATATCGAAATGTCATCCATCTCGCCGGATGCCTGGCGGTGCTCGCTGCGTTGGTCGCGCTGACTTACTGGCACGCACCGGCCGTACGTGAGGCCTACGTGTTGCTGTTCCAAAGCGCGTAGCGTCTCTCCCATTCACACGAGCCGAGGAGTCGCGATGCGAGACGCCGTCATTGTGGGAGCAGTCCGTACGCCGGTGGGCGTCGGTAAGCCGGTGAAGGGTGTCCTCAGCGACGTACATCCGGTGGACTTATCGGCCCATGTGCTTAAAGCGTTGATCGAACGAAGCGGTATTGATCCGTCGCAGATCGATGACGTCATCTGGGGCTGCGTATCCCAAGTCGGTGAGCAGAGCGCGAACGTTGGGCGCAACGCGGTTTTGGCGGCGGGCCTGCCGGAGGACCTCACCGCGGTGACCATCGATCGCCAATGCGGCTCGAGCCAGCAAGCGGTGCACTTCGCCGCCGCCGGAGTCATGGCCGGGCACTACGACGTGGTCATCGCCGGCGGCGTGGAGTCGATGTCGCGCGTACCGATGTTCTCCAACACGGTCGGGGGCGAGGGACCATTCAGCGAATCACTCACTGCGCGGTATGGCGGCGGTTTGGTTCCGCAGGGGATCAGCGCCGAAATGATTGCGGCGAAATGGAAGTTGAGCCGAACTCACCTCGACGAGTTGGCCGTTAGGTCGCACTCGCGTGCCGCGGCGGCGACCGCGAACGGAGACTTCGCCGACGAGATCGTGGCCGTGGGTGAGGTCGTTGCCGATCAAGGGATTCGACCCGCGACTTCGTTGGAAACCCTGGCGGCGCTGCCAACACCCTTCCAAAGCGACGGAGTCGTCACGGCGGGCAATGCCTCGCAAATCTCCGACGGATCTGCCGCGCTGCTGATCACCTCGTCAGAGCGAGCCGTCGAGCTCGGACTCACACCGTGGGCGCGTATTCATTCAGTGGCGTTGGCGGGCGTGGATCCGATCATCATGTTGACCGGTCCGATCCCAGCGACCGAGCGCGTGTTGAGTCGAGCTGGTCTCGGCGTCGCGGACATCGACGCCTTCGAAGTCAACGAGGCGTTTGCCTCGGTGCTCGGAGCCTGGGAACACGACATTGGTGCCGACCCCGCCAAAGTGAACCCCTGCGGCGGGGCGATCGCGCTCGGGCACCCCCTCGGTGGATCGGGGGCTCGACTCATGACCACGCTGGTGCATCACTTGCGGCGTACGGGCGGGCGCTACGGACTTCAGACCATGTGCGAGGGCGGCGGAATGGCAAACGCCACCATCATCGAGGCGCTGTAGTCGTCCGCAAGCGATCCTCCGGGGGTTATCCACACCGGTTGTGCACAGGTGGGGATGAACCACAGCGTTGTAAGTCAGACCCTTTGATCGCCAGGCAATGCCACTCACGCTGGCATGTCTCTCAACCCGCTGGCAGGAGCTAACGCCAGCGGGTTGAGAGACCGAATCCCACCGAGATGATGCCGAAGCCGATGGCGACATTCCAGAACGGACCGAGGCTTTGCATGAAGTGAATGTCGGTGCCCGCGACGTAGAAGACCACAATCCACGCCAGCCCGATGATGAAGCACGCGATCATGACCGGAACCAGCCACCGAGGCGAGCCAATCTTGACCGGATTTTGACGCGCCGGCGCCGGCGGCGGGGTGAAGCCCTTCTTCTTGCGGATCTTTGACTCGGGCACGTCACACCTCCGTGGATCACGACTTTTGCGGCTGCGTCAGCAAACCGATGGATTGGTGACGAACCCCCAGGGTACCCACCCGTGGGCCGCGCCAGCCAATGGCGTACGGCGTGCCGGATTCCCCGCGGATGCAACCGGGCAGGCACCGAGGCACAATGCAACGACGGCGATACCTATTCCAGCTGCCCGTCGAGCTGGGATCGGCCGTTAGGCACTAGTCGGCGCGGCGAGCCGGGTGGGGCTAAGCCGAATGGGACCAACGGGATTAGGACCGGTCCGTCGGGGGGAACCCGAAGGGCGAGCCGCCCGTCTGTTGGTCAGGGGCCGCAGATTTGGTGAGCCCGAGAGAATAGGAGTACGACACACGTGGCCGTTGTCATTCCGGTCAAAGTCAGCAAGCCGACCGACCCCCTTCCGGGGGATCGGGCGCGACGTGCTGTCGGCGTCGTCGGTGAGGTGTTCATCACCTTCGGCGTACTTCTGCTGCTTTTGTGTGTGTACCAACTGTGGTGGACCAACGTGCAATCGGCGAAAGCGACTGAAGTTGCACGTGACCTGATCTCCCAAGACTTCGTGCCAACTGCCGGTGCCGCCGCACCAGCGAAGGGCACCAAGCCGGCGGCGATCCCCAGGCCGACGTATGCCAAGGGATTCGCACTGCTCTACATCCCGCAAATAAATGACAAGGTCTGGCGACTTCCCATCATCCAGGGAGTCGGCCTCGACGTACTTGCTGAGGGCGCAGGTCACTACCCGAATACGGCGCTGCCCGGCCAAATCGGAAACTTTGCGCTCGCCGCGCATCGCGCCACCCACAACGAGCCATTCCGCGACATCGACGCGCTCAAGCCCGGTGACAAGGTGTACGTCGAGACGAAGACGGGTTGGTACACCTACGTTCTCGACAAGTACAAGATCGTGAAGCCAACCGACACGTGGGTCATTGATCCTGTGCCTGGCAAACCCAATGCCACGCCCACCATCGCGCAGATCACGCTCACCACGTGCAACCCGCGGTGGGCGTCGTACGAACGATGGATTTGGTGGGGTCACCTCACCGGCACGGCACTGAAGTCTGCGGGGCCGCCGGATGGCATCAATCCCAACGGGAACTGAGCGGAGCAGCTGAATTCGTGTACGCGTGGATCTGGAGCAAACTCCCGGGCGCCTGGCCCGTCAAGGTGGCCGAATCGGTCGCGGCCGCGGCGGCCCTCGTCGTGCTGCTCTTTGTGGTGGTATTTCCGGTGATCGAACCGAATCTTCCGTTCAACAACGTCACCATCGATGAAAACGGTTCGTCCACCCCGCCGGAGTCTGCTGTTCCGACCGGCTCGACGTCTCCAGCACCGGCACCGAAGGTGACAGCGTCGCCAACTCCAACGATCATTCAAGAGGGCAACTTCCCCACCGCGGGTGACTTGACCGGAGACCAGACCGGTTCGACCGAGGTGCCCGTGGGTCCGATAACAATCACCCCGGAACCGATCGCGTCCTAACCGAGTTCCGTCTTGGCGGCGTGCGCGCCATGATGTCCACGTGAGCGCGCGCATTTTGGTCATCGATAACTACGACAGTTTCGTCTTCAATCTCGTCCAATATCTCGCACAACTGGGTGCTCAGGTCGACGTACGTCGCAACGACGAAGTCGACGCAGAGGCGGGCGGCGCCTACGACGGCGTGTTGCTGTCACCAGGTCCGGGGGTCCCCGAAAACGCGGGCGTGTGCATGGACCTCGTGCGCGCGTTAGCCGGGAGCACTCCAGTGTTGGGTGTGTGCCTAGGACACCAAGCGATCGCCGCTGTTTATGGTGCGACGGTTTCGCGGGCGCCAGAACTGCTGCACGGCAAGACGAGTCAGATCCACCACGACAAACAGGGCGTACTCGTCGGACTTCCCGATCCCTTTACTGCCACGCGATATCACTCACTCGCTGTCGACCCGACGACTGTGCCGGACTGCCTCGTCGTTACAGCGCAAACCGATAGCGGAGTCATCATGGGCCTGCGCCATCGTGAGTACGCGATCGAAGGAGTTCAGTTTCACCCGGAGAGCGTGTTGACCGAGGGCGGCCACCTGCTACTAGCAAACTGGCTTGAGCAATGTGGCGATGTAGGTGCCCGGGCGCGCAGCGTGGGACTCGCGCCGGTCATGTCTCGCTAACGTCGCGTCGTCCCGCCGCCCCCCTAAGGCGTTGGTGGCGGAGATGACCCTGGTGGTGGCGTTGTGGTCGTCGACGGCGGAGGCGTCGGCGTAACTGGCGGCGCGGTTGCCACCGTGATGGTGACCGTCGTTCCCTTCTTTGCGCTCACGCCGCCTTGAGGACTCTGCGCGAGAACTGTTCCTGGGGCGACGGTGCCGTCTTCCTGGTTGATGACGATGGGTTGGAATCCGGCTTGAGCCAAGTCGCTCTTTGCTTGCGCCTCAGATTCGCCCTTCACGTTGGGCACCTTGACGTTCCCGCTGGACACTGTGATGTTGACGGGACTGCCAGGCGCGATCTGAAGTCCCGCCACCGGGTCTTGACCAATGACGAATCCTTCGGGTTTGTCGCTGTCCTTTGGCGAGACCTTGCCCAGGGTTAGACCAACCGCGATGAGCGCCGAGCGGGCCGCATCTTGATCAGTGAGATCAATCAGATTCGGAACTGCCACCGCGGCCTTCCCGATAGAGACCGTGACACTGACC
>JBBRLC010000025.1:0-9274 GCA_038231595.1 Candidatus Nanopelagicales bacterium
GAGGCGGGATTCGATGGTCGGACCGCCGTGAGGATTTCCGGACCGAAGTGCTCGGCTTGGTGAAGGCACAAGCTGTTAAGAATGCGGTGATCGTGCCGGTCGGAGCCAAGGGCGGCTTCGTGCTCAAAGGAGCGTCCGATCCCACCGAAAGGGAACGCTACCTCGCGGCCGGTATCGCGGGTTATCGCGCCTTCGTGAGTGCGATGCTCGACATCACCGACAATCTCGTGTCTGGCCAAATCGTGCCGCCTCCGTCGGTCGTACGTCATGACGGCGATGATCCGTATCTAGTCGTTGCGGCAGACAAAGGAACTGCGACCTTCTCTGACATCGCCAATGAGATTTCCAAGTCCTACAACTTCTGGCTCGGTGACGCCTTCGCATCTGGAGGGTCTGAGGGATATGACCACAAGGCGATGGGAATCACGGCGCGCGGTGCGTGGGAGTCGGTGAAGCGGCACTTCCGTGAGAAGAATCTTGACATTCAAACCCACGACTTCACCGTCGTCGGAATTGGTGACATGAGCGGCGACGTATTCGGCAACGGCATGTTGCTGTCACCGCGCATCCAGCTGCTGGCCGCCTTCGACCATCGGCACATTTTCCTTGATCCGCTACCTGATTCGGCCTTGTCGCTCGCTGAACGGCAGCGGCTCTTCGATCTACCGCGATCGTCATGGGCGGACTACAACGCGGCCGTGATCAGCGAAGGCGGCGGCATATTCCCGCGCGCCGCGAAGTCGATTCCGCTAACTCCTCAAGTACGCCTCGCCTTGGGGCTCCCCGACCGGGCCGAATCGATGACGCCCGCAGCCTTGATGAAATCGATTCTGTGTGCGCCGGTGGACTTGTTGTGGAACGGCGGTATCGGTACGTACGTCAAGTCCGCGCGTGAATCGTCACCTGACGTCGGCGACAAGGCAAACGACTCGATCCGTGTCGATGGCTCGCAGTTGCGCTGCAAGGTCGTCGGCGAGGGCGGCAACCTCGGCCTCACTCAACTCGGCCGGGTCGAGGCCGCGCAGTCCGGCGTACGCCTCAATACCGATGCCATCGACAACTCTGCCGGCGTCGACACCTCTGACCACGAGGTCAACATCAAGATCTTGCTCGATGCTGTCGTGCTCAGTGGCGAACTCGATGAGGAGGGCCGCAACGCACTCCTCGAAGAAATGACTGACGAAGTCGCCTATGACGTGCTCTCGGACAATTACACGCAGAACATTTTGTTGTCGAATGCGCGTGCGCAAGTTCATTCAATGCTCTCCGTGCATCAACGACTCATCCGGCAGCTCGAAGAACGCGGCGAACTCGATCGCGCGCTCGAATTCCTCCCCACCGATGCCGAGATCGATGCCCGCGAGGCGGCTGGCACGGGTCTGACCTCGCCTGAGATGTGTGTGCTTGTCGCGTATTCCAAGATGACGCTGATGCGCGAGATCCCGACGTCAAACTTGCCAGACGAAATGTGGTTCGGGAGCGCCTTGCGGACGTACTTCCCGGCTGCGCTAGTTGCTCGCTATGGCGATCGACTTGATGAGCATCCGCTGAGTCGGGACATCATCACGACCGTCGTTGCCAACGAGGTGGTCAACCGGGGCGGAATCACCTTCGCCTTCCGCGCCAATGAAGACACTGGCGCGAGTGCCGCCGAAATCGCGCGGGCTTTTGTAGTCGTACGCGAGGTCTTCGACCTTCCGGTCTTGTGGCGGCGCATTGAAGCACTCGACAACCTCGCCCCGACCTCGGTGCAAACCGCTTTGTTGTTGGAGATCAGGCGTTTCATCGATCGAGCTGCACGCTGGTTGCTGCAGAACCGTGGTGGCGCCATTGATGTAGCAAATGAGATCGAGCGGTTCAAGAACGACGTGACCCGACTTGCGCCGTTGGTCTCGGGAATGTTGTTGGGCTCGGAGCAGGAACGTTTCCAACGCAGACAGGCAGAGTTTGCCGCGGCGGGTGCGCCGCGCGAACTCGCGCGAGACGTCGCGGCTGTGCTCGATCTCTTCTCAATGCTGGACGTGATCACTATTGCGCGCGTCGCGATCACAGACCCGGAACCGTTGGCGCGGCTGTACTTTGCCTTGTCCGAACGGTACGAAGTTGACCGAATGCTGAGCCGCATTTCGGGGCTGCCGCGAGGGGATCGTTGGTCATCGTTGGCGCGATCGGCGCTGCGGAGCGATCTCTATGGCGCGCTCGCCGGATTGGCCGAGCGAGTCAACGCCGTCACGTCGCCGACCGACCCGCCGCAGGTACGCATCGAACATTGGGAACAAGCCAACGCCGAAGGTCTCGCACGCGCCCGCGCAACTCTCACCGAGATCAGCGAGTTGGAGACATTCGACCTCGCGACCCTGTCCGTCGCCCTGCGGACCATCCGCACGCTGGTCACTCAATCCACGGCTTAACGCCTCCGAAGGGTGACTTATGGAGGCAAATGTCCACAATGTGGACATTTGGGGTAGTCCGAATGGGCTAATGCCCCTTACGGTCTCGATCTCTCTCGACGCGTCACGAGGGAACGGGGGGATGACGCATGGCCACTGCATTCGCGTACGCCGATGAGCGACCCGCTTCGAACCCTGAGGCAGACTTCGTCGACGGGCTCGTGGACGAAGTTCGGGCGCGAATTGCCGATAGTCCCGATCACGGACCGACCAGTACCGCTGACCTCACCTCTGTCGTTGCCGACGTCGTGGCGGGTTATGCCCGCAATTGGACCGGCCCGGTCCGAGTCGCGGACGAACTCGACCGCATCACCGCGCAAGTCGTTGACATAGTCGGGGGGCTTGGACCGCTTCAACGGTTTCTCGACGACCCGGAGGTCGAGGAGCTCTGGATCAACGAACCGGGACGCGTCTTCGTCGCGCGCCGTGGACGTAGTGAACTCACCAATGTCGTACTCCGACCGGGACAAGTGGCAAACCTGGTCGAGCGAATGCTGAGTACCTCAGGTCGTCGCGTCGATTTGTCCCAACCGTTTGTCGATGCGGTACTCCCAGATGGATCTCGACTTCATGTGGTGATACCGGACGTAACGCGCCAGCACTGGGCGGTCAACGTACGAAAGTTCGTCGCCCCGGCACATCACTTGAGCGATCTGGTAGCGCTGGGGACGCTTACCCCCCATGCCGCGCAGTTTCTTGAAGCCGCTGTCATTGCAGGCCTCAACATCCTCGTCTCAGGTGGCACACAGGCAGGGAAAACGACCCTCCTCAATTGCCTACTCAACGCCGTACCACCGACTGAACGTGTCATCACCTGCGAGGAAGTATTTGAGATACAACTCCAGCTCCCCGACTGGGTTGCAATGCAAACCCGACAAGTCAGCCTCGAAGGCACGGGCGAGATTCCACTTCGGCGGTTGATCAAAGAAGCACTCCGGATGCGACCCGATCGGCTCATCGTCGGCGAGGTACGCCAGCAGGAGAGCCTGGATCTCTTGATTGCGCTCAATTCGGGGATGCCGGGGATGTGCAGCATCCATGCGAATGGGGCTCGCGAAGCAATCACCAAGTTGTGCACCCTGCCTCTGCTCGCTGGCCCGAACGTTTCCTCACAATTCGTCACACCGACGGTGGCGACGGCGATCGACCTTGTCGTTCATGCCGAGACCCTCAGGGATGGACGTCGTCGCGTGCGCGAGATCGTTGCCGTGCCTGGTCGGGCCGAAATGTCAGACGGAGGATCGGGCGCGGTCGAGACAGCAGACGTCTTTCGGACGGTCGATGGTCAATTGCGTCGTGCTGATGGATTTCCACCGCACCGAGAGCGCTTCGCCGCTCACGGAATTGACCTTCCCGCACTACTCGAGGGCACGGCGGACTAGCCGTGGGCGTATTTCTCGGGCTAGTCGTAGGGATCGGAGCGCAACTGATCGTGTCCGCGTTCACCGACGATTCCCGGGCCTTGTCGCGATCGCTAACCGGGAGCGCGAAGGTACAACGTCCCGGGCGGTTGGCAAGGTTGGTGGCTGAGGCCGGTCACGCCGAATTGTCGCCGCTGCGAGTCGCGAGTACGTGCGTTGGACTCGGGTTCGGGGGCGCCTTGGTCGCCTTGGTCGTCAGCGCCTCGCCTGCCGTCGCACTCGTACTCGGTGCGGCTGCCGCATGGACACCGATCACTCTCCTTCGGCGTCAACGCGATCAACGGACTCGCGACTTGAGAGCGGCATGGCCAGAAGTGATCGACGATCTCGCATCCGCCGTACGCGCGGGAATGTCTCTGCCAGAAGGTGTTGCCGAACTTGGTGTACGCGGGCCGCTACCACTGCGTCCAGCGTTTTCCCGCTTTGCTTCCGACTACCAAGTCACCGGGCGATTCGAGAACTCACTGGATCGACTGAAAGCGGACCTCGCGGATCCAGTGGCGGACCGCGTCATTGAGGCTTTGCGACTCGCTCGCCAAGTTGGCGGCACGGATCTGGGCCGACTTCTGCGCACGCTTTCGGCGTTTCTTCGTGAAGACTCACGTATCCGGGCCGAAGTCGAGACTCGGCAAGGCTGGACGGTCAATGCCGCGCGTCTCGCCGTTGCGGCCCCGTGGGTAACCCTCGTGCTGCTGTCGCTTCGCCACGAAGCCGTTCGTGCATACTCCTCGCCCACTGGGTTCGTCGTGTTGCTGGTGTGCGCCGGAGTCACTTTCGTGGCCTATCGATTGATGTTGCGCATCGGGCGGTTACCACAAGAGCCGCGAGTACTCGCGTGAGCACGGCCGCCGTCGGTGCCCTGCTGGGGGCCGCAACCGCCGCAGGTCTCTTTCTCATTGCGCGCCACGTCTGGTCGTTGCGCCGCGCTGACCTGCCCGCTCGGATTGCGCCGTACCTAGGCAGCGCGTCGGATCTCAGCGGTCATCGACGCGATGGCGCCGCCGCGATCTCGCCCTTCCCGACCCTCGAGCGCATCGTTGCTCCATCGGTCAAGGCTGCCGGACGACGACTGGCCGGCTTTCTTGGTGGCGACGACGCATTGCGCCGCCGGCTCGAGCGCGCGGGCCGCCGACAGTCACCGGAAGACTTCCGGGTTGAGCAAGTCATTGCAGCCGCGGCGGGATTGGCCCTGGCGTTGGGTCTCGCGTTCCTCGCCGTGGCGACCGGGCAGCGCGTGCAATACACCCCGTGGCTGATCCTGTCGCTGTGTACCGCGATCGGGACGGCCCTTTGGCGCGATCAGTCGTTATCGGCGGACATCAAGAAGCGACACCGACGCATGGCCGTGGAGTTACCGACGATCGCCGAACTGCTTGCCTTCTCCGTTGCGGCAGGTGAGGGAACGGGCCCGGCTTTGGAGCGCATCGCACATACCTGTCACGGTGACTTGGCCCAGGAAATTGCCAGCAGCGTCGCGCTCACGCGTACCGGGGTGAACCTTGTTGACTCTCTGCGTGCGATGTCGACGCGAATCGAACTGCCCGCGCTCACTCGCTTTGTCGATGGCGTCGTCGTGGCGGTCGAACGTGGTACGCCGATGGCCGAGGTGTTGCGTGCGCAGGCAGTCGATGTCCGTGCTGATGGCGTGCGCGAATTGTTAGCCAGTGCCGGTCGGCGCGAGATCGCCATGCTCGTTCCGGTGGTATTCCTGATCTTGCCAACGATCATCGTGATCGCTGTCTTTCCAGGGTTTTGGGGCCTTTCGTTGGGTTCAACGTAGGAGTCGTTTTACCGGTGAAGTGACCGCAATCAAGGGGGAGCACATGTTGCATCGATTTTCAGGATCGCGCGAAAGGCCAGGGTTGGTCGATCGCATCGCGACGTCATTTGTACGCCGCTGGCAAACGGTCTCGACGATGGCGGATCGCGAGCGAGGTGACGTACCTGGTTGGGTGCTGGTGACCGTGATGACGGCCGGGTTGGTAACTGCGCTGTGGGTGATTGCCGACGATCAACTGAGTTCGATTCTGCACCGTGCCTTCGATTCAGTCACGAACCGATAGCGGCTTGCGCGGCATCGACAACGGATCAGCGCCCGTCGAGTTCGTCCTCGTCGCTCCGCTGATCGTGTTGGTGGTGCTCGCGGTCGTCCAACTCGCGTTGGCCTTCCACATCCGTACCACCTTGATCGCAGCTGCGGCCGAAGGCGCGAGGGTGGCGGCCGCGGCTGATCGAGGTCCGCAAGAAGGCGTGGCCAAAACCAGGGAAGTCCTCGCGGACAACCTCGCCGGTTCAGTGGTCGATTCGGTCACCGCGCACAGTGAGCGACGCGACGGTGTGATCGTTGTGACGATCGAAGTCCGCGGTCGCCTCCCGCTGTTGGGACTCCTCGGTCCGGAAACCCTTGTGGTCACCGGGCATGCGGTTGAGGAAGGCTGATGCGCGCATATCCTCGCGAAAGCCGAGACGACGAGGGCTCCGCGCTCGTCGAATTCGTGGCGCTCGCGCTTCTCGTCTTGGTTCCCTTGATTTACATCGTGATGGCGGTCGCGAGAGTTCAATCCGCGGCGTACGCCGTGACGACAGCAGTCCGAGAAGCCGGGCGTGTATATGCGACGTCGGGATCTGACGTGCAGGGTCGCCAGCGCGCACTTGCCGCGGCGCGAATTGCACTCGCTGACCATGGCCTCGAACTCCCCGCTGGCGGCCTTCATGTCCGTTGCGCCGGCGGCCCGTGCTTGACCCCGGGTTCGCGCGTCGAGGTCTCGCTGAGCCTTTCTGTTCCGCTGCCGTTCCTGCCACAGAACCTCAGTGAAGGAACCGACCTCGCCATTCCGGTGAGCGCGGACCACGTGGAGGTCGTCGACACCTACCGCGAGCCGCAATGACGTCCCGGCTCGCCGATGAAAGCGACACCGGGATTCGCGGCTCCGAGGATCGCCGTTCCGGGGAGAGCGGCACGGTCATGCTTCTCGTCATCGGTCTGGTCGCAATCACAGTTGCTCTCATCGCGGTCGTCACCGACGTGTCGTCATTGTGGCTAACCCGTCGCTCGCTCAACGACGCAGCTGACGCCGCGGCTCTCGCTGCGGCCCAGGCCGTCGACCTCGCTGCGGTGTACGGCGGCCAGACCAGGCACACGAGCGACGGTGTCGACGTTCTCCCGCTCGATCGCAATCAGGTACGCGCCCGCGTCATGCGTTACGTCAAAGATGCCCGGCTGGCGACGTCGTTCTCGCATTTCCAAGTCATCTCAGTGCGCAGCGATGGCGATTCCGTTGTCGTCGTATTCAAGGCGCGATCCAAGCCGCCGTTTATGTCGATGCTTGCCGACCTGACGGCATCCGACGGCGTTGATATCACCGTCGAGGCTCATGCCCGCCTCGCGCTCGGCTAGCCAACAACCCTGCGACTCGTGTCGATGATCGAGTACGCCGAAGCCTCAGGGCCCTGGATTGCACCCTGAGCGATGTGGAAACCGTGCTCGACGTACCTCAACTGGAGCCCGACATCGCCGCCCTGGTGCTGAAGAAGCCAGCCCTCGACGTTGCGTCCGAGAGCATGGGTGGGCGGTGCGTCACTGTTCGACGACTTCAATGCCCTGGATGACGGAGTTCTCGTTGCCGCGCGTGAAGCCGATCACGATCGACCCTGTTGCGCTGACTGTGAAGGTTCGCGCGATGCCCCGAACGTTTCCACCTGCCGCCGCGAAGATGTCGAAGTTTGTGAGCACGTTCGTGCCATTGATGGCGACGCTGAACTTGCGTTTCCCGACGGCGGTGAAGGAGTACTCGGCAAAGTAGAGACGTACGACGTACTGCCCTGTTTGAGGTACTGGCACGGTGTAGGTCATGTTCGCGCCAGCACTTCCGTCGTAGCGAGCTGACTGGAAGATCGAGGCAGGCGTCCCCGCCGGGATGCTCGGGTCAGTCGTTGTGATCGACGAGGAAGCGCTCACCGTCCACGTCCTAGCATCAACTGCGTTGCCGTAGGTCGAGGTGAGCGAGAGGTCACCGGTCCACCCGCCGGGGAGTACGGCGCCGCCGGTGTTGATCCGCAGCGACCACGGGGGGGTCACGACCACTGGGGTGACGGTGATGGTGGTTGTCACCGGTGTCGATGGGCCGACTGCGTTGCTGGCGGTCAACGTGACCGTGTACGTCCCGGCGGCGGCGAAGGTATGACTGGGGTTCTGCGAAATCGAACCGGTGCCGTCACCGAAGTCCCAAACCCACGACGTGGGTACCCCCGTAGATGTGTCGGTGAGGCTCACCGATAAAGGCGTCGGACCCTCGGTCGTTGTCGCCGCGAACGACGCAACCGGGGGAGCGACAGAGCCGGGGTCGACGAGTGGCACGGTGAACAAGTCCGAGAGGTCCGTCGCCGTTGCTGCTGAGCCAAGGAGAGGGCCGACGCCGAAAACCTCTTGGACCGTGCGCAACGTTGAACCGTGGCTGTAGAGGTTGTTCCCCGCGTAACCTCGCTTGGCAAGCGGAGAGATCGCGATCAAGCCACTCGGCGTGGTATCCGGGTCAGCCGAGATCCCGGCCTCATCCCACAGCACCAGGATCAGGCCGCCGTCGGCGTACGCCGGGGTTGCCTGGATCGCTGGCACCGTCGTCTTGAGGAACGCGTCGGCCTGGCACGCCTTGCAGGTTGAGTTCGACTTCTCGCCCTGGTTGTAGTCGTTCGGGACGATGAACGAGTACTGAGGGATGGTGCTGGGACTGGCCAACAATTCTGAGAATGGGCGCTCGTGTGCAATGCAGTACGGCGCGTTGTTCTTTACGTCATCGAAGTAGGTGAAGGGATTGTGGTCCTGCGAGTACGGCGTACCGGGGTCGCTGGTGTTGCAGGTCGTCCCGCCGCCGGGCAGATTCTCGGCGTAGTACTTCCATGAGACACCGGCGTCGTTGAGCTGGGTGGTGAGGTGGCTGGTGGTGGCAAGACCGTGGTCGGCAGGGAGGTAGGAACCGCTGGTCATTCCGAGGTTGTCCCCGGCTTCCAACGCGACGTAGTTGGGCAAGCTTGGATGGTTGTGCGTGATGTAGTTCTCTGCGTGGGCGTAGTTCGGCAGGAGGGTCTTGTTCACGTACGAATACGCCGACCGGCCCTTCACCGAAGACCAGCTCGTGTTCTCTTCCATGATGACGAACACGTGCTTGATCGGGCTGACTGTGCTGGGTCCAGAAGCGGCCGGCGTAACTCCCCGCGCGATGGTTTGCAGTGTCAGCGTGGCCGACGCAATCGCGACACCTATCAAGAGCCATTGCCTCGTACGATGCTTGGGTCTGCGATGTTTCACGAATCGTTCCTCAGGATCGTTTCCGGGTTTCCAGGTTTCCAGGTTTCCAGGTTTCCATGTTTCCATGGGTGACGTGGCCACGCCAAGAAGGCGGTGAA
>JBBRLC010000026.1:0-9237 GCA_038231595.1 Candidatus Nanopelagicales bacterium
ACATGGCTCACTACGCAGCGGCCAAAGCTGCCGTCATTTCGTTGACGCAGTCACTGGCGATTGAGGTCGCCGCGAGCGGCATCCGGGTCAACGCTTTACTCCCCGGGTGGGTCGCTACCGATCTCACGGAGTTTCTTCGCGATGATGAATCCACCGAAGTTGCGCTTCTCGGTCGGGTCCCCATGCAACGCTGGGGCACTGCGGACGAGATGGTAGGTCCCGCCCTTTTTCTGGCTTGTAAGGAGTCGTCGTTCATGACCGGTCAAACCCTTGTTGTCGATGGTGGATTGAGTGCGATGCCATGAGCAAGCCCGTGTTCGTTCTCCTGCATGCATTTCCCGTGAGTTCAGCGATGTACGACGACGTACGCGACTCGCTCGGGGAGGTTTGCGATCTGATCACGCCTGACCTCGCGGGCTTTGGTGATGCGAAGCTCTCAGATCTTGAGCCCTCGCTGGACGTCTACGCCGATGACGTCGTCGCGATGCTCGATGAGCGCGGTGTCGATCGCGCGGTATTCGGTGGTACGTCGATGGGTGGCTACGTTACGATGGCGATACTGCGTCGGCATCGGCCACGAGTGGCTGGCGTCGTACTCGCCGACACGAAGGCAACTGCCGATACGCCGGGCGCGCGCGACAACCGATTGGCTGTTGCTGAGCAGGTCGAAACCGCAGGTTCGACTGAAGCGCTCGCACGTGCGATGGTGCCCAATCTGCTGGGTGCGTCCACCCATGCCGATCGTCCCGACGTTGTTGATCGCGTACGCGGTTGGATTGAGTCGGCAGACTCGCAGGCCGTGGCCTGGGCTCAACGTGCAATGGCCGCGCGTCCAGACTCCCTCGACGATCTCGCCATATTTGACGGACCGGGACTTGTGGTGTGGGGGGCGCAAGACGTGATCATCCCGCGGTCTGAGCAGGCGTTGATGCGTTCGGAGTTGGTGGACGGTGACTACGTGACGTTGCCAGGTGCGGGCCATCTATCGGCCATCGAAACTCCGAAGCCCTTCGCCGCCGCCGTGACCGACTTCCTCGCCAAGCTCACTTTTTAGCCTTAGAGGTACAAACCTGAAGTTAAACTTCAGGTTTGTACCTCAAACTTTGATCTTGGTGGACTGTGCCTCACCGGTCAACGGAGCGAGTACGCCTGCACCGCCTCACCCGTGACGGAGCGAGTACGCCTGCACCGCCTCACCCGTGACGGGATGCAGCGGGGCGAGCGGTCGCTCCTGGCTAGCGGTCGCGGAAGCGGTTGATCGCGTCGAGGTGTTGCGCGCGCAGGGCAGGGTCGCGTACGCCGAGACCTTCGCGTGGTGCGAGACAAAGCACACCGACTTTGCCCTGGTGGGTGTTGCGATGAACCTCGTACGCCGCCTGACCCGTGTCGTCGAGCGCGAAGGACTTCGACAAGGTCGGATGGACCTTGCCGCGAGCGATCAATCGATTGGCTTCCCATGCCTCGCGGTAGTTGGCGAAGTGTGAGCCGATGATGCGCTTGAGGTTCATCCAGAGGTAGCGGTTGTCATACTCGTGCATGATCCCGCTCGTTGACGCGCAGGTGACAATCGTGCCGCCCTTGCGAGCGACAAACACCGACGCACCAAAGGTTTCGCGACCTGGGTGCTCGAACACGATGTCGACATCATCGCCACCGGTGAGCTCGCGGATCCGCGAACCAAGGCGCTTCCATTCCCTCGGGTCCTGAGTGTTCGGGTCCTTCCAAAACTTGTAGCCGTCGGCACTGCGATCGATGATCAACTCCGCGCCCATTCGTCGCACGATGTCGGCCTTCTCCGGCGAGGAGACCACGCAGACCGGCGTCGCTCCACCATTGAGAGCCATCTGGGTGGCGTACGAGCCGAGTCCTCCCGACGCGCCCCACACCAACACGATGTCGCCTTGTTTCATGCCAGCACCGTTACGCGACACGAGTTGGCGGTACGCCGTGGAGTTGACCAGCCCGGGACAGGCGGCTTCCTCCCACGTCAGATGACCCGGTTTGTTCAAGAGTTGATTGGCTTTCACCAACGCGATCTGGGCCAGGCCACCAAAATTGGTTTCGAAACCCCAGATGCGTTGCTCTGGATCAAGCATTGTGTCGTTGTGGCCGAAGGGGCTTTCCAACTCCACCGACAAACAATGGGCGACCACTTCGTCGCCGGGCTTCCAGGTGTGTACGCCGGGCCCAACTCCGAGCACGACGCCGGAGAGGTCCGAGCCGAGCACGTGATACGGCAAGTCGTGACGCGCGGCGAGCGGGTTGGTGGCGCCGTACCGGGAGAGGAATCCGAATGTCGACACCGGTTCAAAGATCGCCGACCACACAGTGTTGTAGTTGATCGAACTGGCCATCACGGCGACGTACGCCTCGCCGGGACCGAGTTCGGGCAGTGGCACATCTTCGACGTGCAGCGATTTGCGCGGGTCCTTATCTTTCGAAGCTATGCCGTCGAACATTGTTTGTTCGTCCGCATGGATCGTGACTGCGCGGTAGTGGTCAGGAATGGACAGCGCGACAAAGTCTTCGGTCGTGGCGTCGTCGGACAGGATGGTGTCGAGAATGTGCTTCACGTCGGACTCCGGGGTGGCGGCGTGGGTGTCTGACCTCACGCTACGGGTGAAAGCCACCCCTGGTGAGCGCGGGGGTGATCCAGTTACGCGAAGCGCGCTCCCGTTAGACCGTGGCGAATAAGTACCACAGCGCGGCACCGCCGGCACAGAACAGGCTCACCACGGTCAGCCCAATGGCCTTGCGTACGACGGCCCACAGCACGATAACGCCGAAGAAAATCGCGATACCCAACCGCCACGATTGTGGAACGGACGCGAGCCACGCGGAAAAACTGTCGGTCTTCTGCGCCACGGCATCGTTGCTCGTCGACGCGACCAGCGCATCGCGCGCTGCACTAATCATTCTCATGATCTCCCCCGTTTCGTCGTCGGGTCCTCAGACCACGGTCCTCGCCGTGATTGGCCCTATCTGCCCGAGACGTCGATATCAGTGTGATGGACAGTTCGAGGAATCGGCATGGGCCGAACGATGGATTCCTGCGGCAGTTCGAGCGCGACCTCTAGCCCGAGACTCGGTCGTGGTCAATCAGTACCCGAGCGGTTAGTGCTCGACCCGTTCGATGAGTTCCACGAGTACGCCCCCGCAATCCTTCGGATGGACGAAGTTGATCCGCGCGCCTGCGGTGCCGCGTCGCGGCGCGTCGTACAACATGCGAAGCCCGGCGGAACGCAGCACCTCCGAGGCGGCCTCGACATCGGTGACGCGATAAGCCATCTGCTGAATGCCCTCGCCGGTTCGTTCGATGAATCGACCGATGGGGGACTCGGGGGTCAGTGGAGCGAGCAACTGCAGTTCGGTGTCGCTGTCGCCAATGCCCAACATGGCTTCATTGACGCCTTGGTCCCCGTTGGTTTCCTGATGGCGTATATGCATCCCGAAGTTGTCCACGTAGAACGCGATGGCCACGTCCAGATCGCGAACGGCCACGCCAACATGGTCGATCCCGGTGATCAGGGACCCCAAGCGCGCAACTGCGCCTTGACTTTCGGTGGACATGCGGGCTCCCAGGACTTCGGCGTGATTCGTCGCGGGTATCGTGGCACTACCGACGCGCGCACTCACGAGGAGGCACCTCATGGCTGGTTCTGTCATCGTTGCGGGAGCTCGTACGCCCATGGGCCGCTTGCTCGGATCGCTCAAGGACCAGTCCGCGATGGACCTCGGCGGCGTCGCTATCAAGGGAGCGCTGGAGCGCTCTGGCGTACGCCCCGACCAGGTCGACTACGTGATCATGGGCCACGTCATTCAGGCCGGTACCGGCCAGATCACCGCCCGCCAAGCAGCCGTCAAGGCTGGCATCGGCATGGATGTCCCCGCGATCACGATCAACAAGGTTTGTTTGTCCGGCCTCGATGCCATCGCACTGGCCGATCAGCTCATCCGTGCTGGCGAATTCGAGATCATCGTCGCTGGCGGCATGGAGTCCATGACGCAGGCACCGCATCTTCTGCCCAAATCACGCGAAGGCACGAAGTATGGCGATATCACCATGATCGACTCGATGGCGTATGACGCTCTGACGTGTGCCTTCGATGAGAAGCCGATGGGTATTGCAACCGAAGGATACAACTCGCGATACAACTTGACGCGCGAAGACCAAGACATCTTCTCGGCGCGCTCGCATCAACGCGCGGCGCTCGCAGCAAAGAACGGAATCTTTGACGAGGAGATCGTCCCGGTCGAGATTCCGCAGCGCAAAGGTGATCCGATCGTCGTCAACACCGACGAAGGCATTCGCGGTGACACGACTGCCGAGTCCCTCTCAAAGCTGCGCCCGTCGTTTGCCAAGGACGGCACGATCACAGCCGGTTCGTCGTCGCAGATTTCTGATGGCGCGGCGGCAGTCGTGGTGATGAGTAAGGCCAAAGCCGAGGGACTCGGGTTGACGTGGTTGGCCGAGATTGGGGCCCACGGTGTCGTCGCTGGCCCGGACGCATCACTACACGAGCAACCAGCAAATGCGATCCTCAAAGCCTGTGAGCGAGAAGCCATTACGCCAGCCGAGCTGGACTTAGTCGAGATTAACGAGGCCTTTGCGGCGGTCGGGATTGTGTCGTCTCGCAAACTCGGACTCAGTGACGACAAGGTCAACGTCAACGGCGGAGCGATCGCTTTGGGGCACCCGGTCGGGATGTCTGGTGCACGTATCGCGCTTCATCTCGCGCTTGAACTGCAGCGTCGCGGTGGCGGAGTTGGCGCAGCAGCGTTGTGTGGCGGCGGCGGTCAGGGCGACGCCTTGATCGTGCGTGTTCCTTCGGCGTGAGTCGACGGGCGTTGGCTCCGTCGGGTGGTATCGCCGATCTCGTTGAGCAATCACGCCGACACGATCCGCGTGCGCTCGCGCGGCTGATCTCGTACGTCGAAGACGCTGCGCCCGTGTTGCGCGAGGTGATGGGTGCGACCGCACCGCACGTGGGTAATGCGCACATCGTTGGCATCACCGGCTCCCCCGGGGTGGGAAAGTCGACCACGACCTCTGCGCTTGTGACTGCCTTTCGGGAGCGCGATCAACGCGTCGCCGTACTCGCCGTTGATCCGTCCTCCCCGTTTTCCGGTGGGGCCTTGTTGGGGGACCGCGTACGCATGCAAGAACACGCGACTGACGAAGGGGTCTTCATTCGCTCGATGGCATCGCGTGGGCATCTCGGCGGGTTGGCTTGGTCGACGCCGCAGGCGCTGCGGGTGATGGACTCGGCGGGCTTCGATGTGATCATCGTGGAGACGGTGGGAGTCGGTCAGTCCGAGGTTGAAGTGGCCGGGACTGCGGACACGACCGTGGTGTTACTCGCGCCCGGAATGGGGGATGGGATCCAAGCGGCGAAGGCCGGGATTCTCGAAGTCGGCGATGTGTTCGTCGTCAACAAAGCCGACCGCGACGGCGCTGACGCGGCCGCGCGCGAAGTCCGTCACATGATCAGCCTCGGTGAACGCGTCGACGGAGGCTGGAAACCGCCGGTGTTGAAGTCTGTCGCCTCGCGCGGTGAAGGGATCGACGAACTTGTGGTCGCGATTGATTCGCACCTTGATTGGCTGACCTCGTCGGGTCAGTTGGCGCTGCGTCGACGGCACCGCGCCGCGGCCGAGATTGAAGCGATCACGGTCGCGATGCTGCGGGCCCGCTTAAGCGACGTACACGGTGACGAGCGACTCGAGGCACTGGCCGACCGGGTTGCCACTGGGTCACTTGATCCGTACGCCGCCGCCGACCTCCTCGTTGAAGGCCTGACCTAGCCAGTCCCGTCGGTCAATCGACGGACGCCTGTCCATTTCCTAATTCGCCGGACTCGACGAGGGTGGCGAACTTGCGCAGCGCCTGGCGCATGCCGAGGGCGAAGGCCGGTTTGACTACTTCCCAGCCCAGTGCGCCCACAAATCCGAGCGGAAGATCTAGTTCCTCGGCCCAATAGAAACGCGATGTTGTTTCGTTGAGCGCCTCGACGCGCATGATTCCGGTTCCGCGTACGACAGCGCCAGTGTGCAGAACATCGACGCGATGAGGCGCATCCCACTTGGTGATGATCATTGTGTCGAGGAATCCGAGCCGGCCGACCCCGGTGAATGCTGACAACTCCCCCTCAGCGCCAACTCCGTCATTTCGTCCAGGAGTAACCGTGGTCAGCGGAATCCATTTGTCTTGACCGCGCCAATCGACCACCGCGGCAAATACCCGCTCTGCGGGCGCATTCACATCCACGGAAAAAACGATTCGTTTCATAGGTTAACCATCGCACCTATCGTCGACGGTCGCACCCCGATGCGTACCACTTTGGGCGAGGGGGCGGGAGGGCGAGACAGGACTCTCAAGATCATAGTTTGAGGTACGAATCTGAAGTTTAACTAAGGGTTTGTACCCTTAAGGCAATTAAGTGCGGGGGGTGAGGGCGGCGCGTTCGACGGTGAGGAGGCTCTCCGCGGAGTGCTCCGCGTGGTAGGCCGCCGCACCGCCACGGATGCCAAAGAGTCGCTTGCTCCACAGCAACCACACGACCGCCGCGACGTTGACAATGAACGCGGCGAGGCGCAGGAACGTCACCCGCGCGACCAACTCGTGAATCTCGAGCGGCAAGAAAAGGCTCGTGGCGATGACGGCGAAGTACTCACCCCACCGTTTGACCAACCACAACCCCACTGCTTCGGTGATTTGCAGCCCGGCGTAGGCCACCAGCGCGACAGCCACCCATGTCAGTGTGGATTCCGACAGCGAAAAGAGCCGATGGATCTGCTCGACGACCCACGAATTGTCCACGTTCCAGCCGAGTTGATCCGCGAGGGGTCGCAGTAGCGGGAGATCGGTGTTGAAGGCGTCCTCGAGGCCGCGACGGCTACCTCGGAACCAGAAGACCAACCACGCAAGCAGCAAGATTACGACGGCCCGCAATCCGCGTTCGATCGCGAGGAGACGCATCAAGATCCGGTCGCGAAGGAGTCGCCCGCGGGGAACCTCGGGAGCCTCATCAGCCGGACCACTGCCGAGCGGTTCGCCGACGACGTAGGTCGCGCAACGCAGGCAACGCCACGCCTCACCAGCCGGTGTCACGACGTGCAGACGCTCGCGGAGGTCCGCCTCGTCGGGGGCGTACGTCTCATGTCCGCGCCACCCGCACGCCCGCAGGTTCCAGTCCATTGGGCAGAGACTAGGCGGATTCGGCCGTAGTCTCGGGACACGGGCACCGACGCCACCCTCAGTCGCGCCCGCACCCCCGACCCGGGAGCGCACATGGACGAAGCTGAAATCCTCGCCGGCCGACGTCGTTGGCAGGAACGCTACGACGCGGCGCAGGCCGTCGGGCGGATCCGTGACACCGATTTCACCACATTGTCCGGTGATGCCGTAGAGCCTGTGTACGGCCCGCCAGAAGACGATGCCGTCTCCGGCTTTGATCGCATTGGCTGGCCCGGCGAGTACCCCTTCACGCGAGGTTTGCATGCCACTGGCTACCGCGGCAAGCCGTGGACGATCCGTCAGTTCGCCGGATTCGGAAACGCCGAAGACACCAACGAAAGATTCCGCGCCATCCTCGATGCGGGTGGCGATGGGCTATCTGTCGCATTCGATATGCCGACGTTGATGGGCCGCGACTCCGACGACGCGATGTCTCTCGGCGAAGTAGGTCATTGCGGAGTTGCGATCGATTCGACGATCGACATGGACGTGTTGTTTGCCAACATTCCGTTGGGCGACGTGACAACGTCGATGACGATCAGTGGCCCGGCCGTACCGATCTTCGCGATGTACGTCGCGGCCGCCGAGCGACAAGGCGTCGACATCAGCAAACTCGATGGCACGTTGCAAACCGACATCTTCAAGGAGTACATCGCGCAGAAGGAATGGTTGTTTCCTCCGGAGCCGCATCTGCGTTTGATCGGGGACTTGATCGAGTGGTGTTCGGCTGAAATGCCGAAGTACAAGCCGATCTCGGTTTCGGGTTATCACATTCGCGAGGCGGGATCGACTGCCGCCCAGGAGTTGGCGTACACGCTCGCCGATGGATTCGCCTACGTCGAGCTCGGTATCGCACGAGGGCTGTCTGCAGACGTCGTGGCTCCGTCGTTGTCGTTCTTCTTTGATGCGCATCTGGATTTCTTTGAGGAGATTGCGAAGTTCCGGGCCGCACGACGCATTTGGGCTCGGTGGATGCGCGATGAGTACGGCGCAACGACGGACAAGGCGCAGTGGTTGAAGTTCCACACTCAAACCGCAGGGGTGTCGCTGACCGCGTCGCAGCCTGACAACAACGTGGTTCGTACCGCGATTGAAGCGCTCTCGGCCGTACTCGGTGGCACAAACTCCCTGCACACCAACGCACTCGATGAGGTCCTGGCGTTGCCGTCGGCGAAAGCGGCGGAGATCGCGCTACGCACTCAGCAGGTGATTCTTGAAGAGATCGGCGTCGCCAATGTGATCGATCCGTTGGGTGGATCGTGGTACGTCGAGGCGCTGACCGATCGGATGGAGGCACAGGCTGAGGCGATCTTCGGGCGCATCCGCGAGATGGGAGAGAGCGAGGAACATCGCGTCGCTGGTATGGGTGCCATGACCGCGGGCATTCTGCGCGGCATCGAGAACGCATGGTTCATCGGCGAGATCGCCGATGCGGCGTACACCTATCAAAACGCGGTGGATGCCGGGACGAAGAAGCAGGTCGGGGTCAACGTCTATCTCGACACGATCGAGGAGCCGCTGGAGATTCTCCGCGTCTCTCACGAAGTTGAAACCCTGCAGATCGCCGAGGTGCGTGAGCGTCGCAGCGGGCGATCCGAGGAGCGAGTTCAACGATCGCTGCGTCACCTCAAAGATGCCGCCGCGGGCAGCGACAACATGGTCCCGATTCTGATCGAGGCGGCGCGCGCCGAAGCCACGCTCGGCGAGATGTGTTCGGTGCTTCGCGATTCCTGGGGCGAGTATCGCGAGCCGGCCCGAATCTGAGGGGCGAGGCGCGGCCCCTTCACGTCAATGCGCGACGATGGACCCATGAATCGTGGAATGCCCGTTCGAGGTGCCATTGACCTAGCTGCGCTCGCGGCCGCCAACAAAGCACGCGAGGAAGCCGAAACCCGAATCGCGGCCGGGGTCGTCGAGCCCGCGGCGGGTCTCGTCGTTGATGTTACCGAGGCCACGTTTCAAGCCGAGGTGATCGACCGCTCCTTCGACGTGCCGGTCAT
>JBBRLC010000027.1:0-9076 GCA_038231595.1 Candidatus Nanopelagicales bacterium
AAGATCGTGGCCACCAACAGTTCGAGTGGATTGGCGAAGTCGAGTTCGCAATGAGCATCGGGGTAGAGCGCGGCGAGTTCGCGATTGATTCGGCGTGCGCGGCGAACCAGGGCTATGCGCGACTCGCCCGTGGGCGTCGGCTTTTCACTCGCGATCTCGCGCGACGACGCTCCTACAGACACGACCTGAGAGTACGTCGTTGTGACGACCGTAGAGACGTCACCCGTTCGGCTCAAGGTTTCGCCAAATCGGCCGATAACCCCCAGGGTCAGCCAATTGTTCAACCTGGCCCGTGAGATGAGGAGACGATCACCATGACAGCCACGCTGGCCGACACGGCGACCGACGCCGACGCGGAGGCAGGGATGGCCGACTCCGCTGCCGAGCGCCGCAAGGCTCGAAAAGCTGCTCGCGCCGCCGTACCGCCCCCCGAGCGCGACGCGGCGTACGACCACCTCTCTCTGGATGACCTTCGGTCCATGAAGGCCGAACTGCAGGCCGAAGAGACTCGCGTGTCCTATTGGCGCCGAATTGTGCAAGCCCGCCTCGACCTCATCGGGTCGCAGGGACGCGACGGTCAACCAGTTGCGAAACTTCGCGAGGTCCTCGCCGATGCCGCAGGATCGCACCGTCGAATCGCCCACCTCTCGGTCGATCAGGTTGACGACGTACCTCCCCTGCCCGACCTCAGCGAGTTGTGGGCTCGACAAATCGACCCGTCAAACAAGACCAAATTGGCCAAACTCAGCAAAGATCTGACGGCAGCCGAGCAAGAACTCTCGGTCCTGCGAAACGAACTTTTCCGGCTCATCGATGGGGTCACGCATGAACTGATTGCCCGCTATCGGGAGGACCCGGGCCTGGCGTTGGCTATCCTTCCCGGTGACCCGATGCGGCTTCGCCCGTAGCCGTTTCGCCTGGCCGCGGCGGACTTGCCGCTGCGCTCGGAGCCTGGGTGCGAGAGACTGTCGGCAACCCGAGAGCCTGTGGAAGGACCAAGGTGGACGACACCCTGATGGGGGCACCGCTATTTTCGGCGCTCGACGCCGATGCTGCGGCGGCGCTTCGCTCGTCGATGGACGAGGTGACGCTGGAAAAAGGCGACGTGATCTTCGCCGAAGGCGAGCCCGGCGATCGGCTTTACGTCGTTATCGATGGCAAGGTCAAACTTGGTCACGCTTCAGGGGACGGGCGGGAATCTCTGCTCGCCGTCCTCGGCCCGGGCGAAATGTTCGGCGAATTATCGCTTTTTGACCCAGGTGCTCGTACGGCAACCGCCACCGCGCTCACCGAAGCGACGGTCGCGGGGTTGGGCCGCCCGGCTCTCAGGCCTTGGCTCACCGGCCGGCCCGAAGTTGCCGAGACTCTGCTCACAGCGCTGGCTCAGCGGCTTCGGCGTACCAACGACGCCATGGCTGATCTTGTGTTCACCGACGTACCTGGTCGGGTGGCCAAGGCGTTGCTCGATTTGGGTGGGAAGTTCGGCGAATCCTCGCCGGAGGGTCTGGCGGTCACCCATGACCTGACTCAAGAGGAACTCGCACAACTCGTGGGTGCATCCCGGGAGACCGTCAACAAAGCCCTGGCCGATTTTGCCTCGCGTGGGTGGCTCCAACTCGAGTCGCGCTCAGTGGTACTCCTTGACGTCGAACGCCTCCGCCGCCGCGCTGGCTAACCCTCTCCGAACCTTTACCCCCTTCCGCCGAGTCTGGGGTTACTGCCCTCTTTTCGGCCATTTCTGGGACTTAAGTCCAGACTCGGCGTTGAGGTACTCGAGTTGGGCGGCCACGCTCAACTCCGCCGCTGGCCACAGTTCTGGAGGGATATCCGCGTAGACCATCGCGACGATGTCTTTGATCAGACCGTCCCTGATCAGACCGTCCCTGATCAGACCGTCCCTGATCAGACCGTCCCTGATCAGACCGTCCCTGATCAGACCGTCCCTGATCAGATCGTCCTTGGTCGATTCGCCCCCGCTCGACCCAAGTTCGCTGGCCGACACAGGTGACGAGATCGCGTCGAGGGCGCGGCGTACTTGGTCGAGTCGCTCGTAGCGATGCTGCGCGTAATACGCGACGGCATCAGCCGGCGAGGCCACTACCGGCCCGTGTCCGGGCAGTACGACGTCAATCGAGGATTCGCCAATGAGGCGTTGCAAGGTCCGAAGGGACGACAGGTAGTCCACCAGCCGACCATCGGGGTGGGCGACCATCGTCGTGCCCCGTCCCAAGATCGTGTCCCCGGTAAGCAGCGCGGAATCTGCGACGAGATGAAACGACATCGAGTCCCCGGAATGACCCGGGGTGGCCACCACCACGATCTGCAATCCGTCGATCTCGATCACATCCCCATCGACGACCCCCTCGGATCCGTGGACGTGACGCGGATCGCACGCGCGTACGGCCGACCCGGTCGCCGCCGCGAAGGCCCGCGCACCTCCAGCGTGATCGGAATGCCCATGCGTGAGCAACGTCAGCCCGACAACCGCTTCCGCTTCTTCGACCGCGCGCAGGACCGCCGCCAAATGACGCGGATCATCTGGCCCCGGATCAATCACCACTGCGCGTCGCGAACCCGGTTCCAACAAAATCCACGTGTTGGTTCCTTCCAACGTCATCGGACTCGCGTTCGGTGCGAGAACGCAGACCGCGCGTGGGGTGCCCACGCCGCCGAGCCACGGCGTCTTTGTCATGGGGTCGACCCCAACCCGCGGACTTCGGACCCGCCGGGTTCGCCGTGATTCGGATCGATCACGCTCCCGTCGTTGGCATCACAGAGTCGCCAGACGATTCCCCCGATGCCGGCGGCGAATGGTCGCGGAATCAGCGGGCGGATCTCGCGTCGAGCTGCGGCGGCGAGCGCCTCATCTACTCGTACGAATTCGAGGAGATCGCGCAAGGTAGCCGAGGTCGGCGGCAACATCGGCATGCGTCCACTGGCGTGTTCTGCCAGACCAGCACTTGGGGTTGCCCATGCACTGTCGTCGCTCTCATCGGTCAACGATTGAGCTCGCTGACCGTCAGGAAGTTTCGCCGCAAAGAATCGGGTATCAAATCGCCGCGATTCGATTTCGGGTGTGACCCAATGGGTCCACGGCACAAGTGTCGCGGCATCGAGTTGTACGCCGCACTCTTCGTAGGTCTCCCGGATGGCCGCCAGCACCAGCGACGAACCAAAAGCACTCAGATGAGACACGTCGAGCGTCCCTCTTTCGTCGGCCACGTCGACCGCCCCACCCGGGAAGACGTACATCCCCGGCGCAAAAGCCATCGTCATCGGACGTCGCATGAGGAAAACCTCGAGTCCCTCATCACCATCACGCAGCAGAACGACGGTCGCCGCGTCACGTGGTGGCGGCACAACCCAGGGAGTTCCGATTCCGTAAACAAGTGCGTGGGCGCGGGCTCGAAGGGAATCGGGCATCTCCAACGCAGGCTCCACCATCAATCCCTGCTCCGAGCCATGGTCCTAGTCGCGCACCTCGACGATGACTTCGACTTCGACCGGAGCATCGAGTGGGAGTACGGCCACGCCAACGGCTGAGCGGGCATGCACACCCGCGTCGCCAAAGGCCGTACCGAACAACTCGCTAGCTCCATTGATCACACCGGGCTGGCCACTGAAATTCGGCGCACTCGCCACGAACCCAACGACCTTCACCACGCGCACAACTTTGTCCAAATCGCCAACAACACTCTTGATCGCCGCGATGGCGTTCAACGCGCACGTTGTCGCAAGTTGCTTCGCCTGCTCGGGATTGATGTCGATGCCCACTTTCCCCACGCCGGCGAGAGAGCCGGCGACCATCGGTAATTGTCCGCTGGTGTAGACGTAGTCCCCACTTCGTACGGCCGGGACGTATGTTGCCACGGGCGGCGCTACGTCGGGAACGGTCAGCCCAATGGCGGCGAGGCGCGCTTCAACTGCACTCACGACTTCGCCTCCTAGGACTTCGGTCGCTTGAAGTACGCCACCATGTTTTCGGGATTCAGTCCCGGTATGACCGCGACCAACTCCCAGCCATCGAGGCCGAAGTTGTCGAGGATTGCCTTGGTATTGTGAATGAGCAGGGGGGCCGTGAGGTACTCCCACTGCGTCTTCTCTTGAGTCATGTCGCGACCCTAGTGGATCGGATTAGGCTCATCAGGTGCCTGACGACGACGAGAGTCCCGAGACTCGCGATCGTGATTGGGAAGGCGTTCGACTTCACGTCGTCACCGGCAAAGGCGGAACAGGCAAGACAACAGTCGCCTGTGCGCTCGCGCTTGCACTCGCAAAGGGCGGTCATCGGGTCCTCGTGATGGAAGTCGAGGGTCGACAAGGAATCGCGCAGCTCTTCGACACGACAGCGCTGCCGTACGCCGAACGACAAGTTGCTGTTGCATCGGGGGGCGGTGAGGTCTGGGCGCTCGCAGTTGACCCCGAAGAAGCGCTGCTGGAATACCTCGAGTTGTTCTACAAGATGAGACGGGCAGGATCGGCGCTGCGGCGGATAGGTGCGATCGAGTTTGCCACCACGATCGCGCCAGGCATGCGCGATGTGTTGTTGACCGGCAAGGCGATGGAAGCGACCAAGCGGACACGCGACGGGAAACCTGTCTACGACGCGGTCGTCCTGGATGCGCCCCCGACGGGTCGCATCACGAAATTCCTCAACGTCAACACCGAAGTTGCCGGGCTCGCCAAAGTTGGACCGATCAAGTCCCACGCCGACAGTGTGATGGCCATCATCAAATCCCCACAGACTGCCGTCCATTTGGTGTCAATCCTGGAACAGATGCCGGTGCAGGAAACGGTGGAGGGTGTTCGCGATCTGCGCGCTGCCGGGATCCCGGTGGGAGCACTCATCATCAACATGGATCGCGGGACGGCGCTGTCACCGACACAACTAAAAGCCGCCTTGAAGGATTCACTTCCGCGGGACGCAATAGCCCGGAGTCTGGAAGAAGCTGGCCTGGCCCACGATACGAAAACGCTCACAGCCATGGTCGAGGAGTTGGCCGACGTCGGCCATGATCACAACGTGCGCGCCCGCCTCGAAAACGTTGAGCGCCAGGCGTTGGCGCAACTGGATCGACCGACCTACACGCTGCCGATGCTGCCTGACGGAACTGACCTTTCCGGCTTGTACGAATTGGCTGACTCACTTTGCGCGCAGGGGGCAGCGTGACCTCCGCTACACCGCTTGACATCGACCAACTCTTGAAAGACCCCGCCATCCACATCGTCGTGTGTTGTGGATCCGGTGGTGTCGGCAAGACCACCACCGCGGCAGCCCTCGGCGTACGCGCCGCCGAACTCGGCCGCCGCGCAGTTGTCCTCACCATCGATCCGGCTCGACGACTCGCCCAGTCTCTGGGTCTCACGGAGTTGGACAACGAGCCCCGCCTGGTCACTGACGTGGTTTCGGAATCGAGCGGCGGATCGCTCAGCGCGATGATGCTCGACATGAAACGTACTTTCGACGAGATTGTCGAAGGACATTCAGATCCCAAACGGACCGAAACAATTTTGGCCAATCCGTTCTATCAAGCGCTGTCGACATCGTTTGCTGGGACGCAGGAATACATGGCAATGGAAAAACTCGGTCAACTGCATGCGCGACTTGGCCAAGATCACGACTGGGATTTGATCGTGGTGGACACTCCGCCCTCTCGATCGGCGCTGGATTTCTTGGATGCCCCACGACGATTGGGGTCGTTCTTAGACGGTCGTTTGATGCGGTTGCTCGCTGCGCCGGCGCGAGCCGGAGGTCGGCTGTCGATGCGCGTCGTGAACGCCGGATTTGGGATTTTCAGCGGTGTGCTCACGCGCATCTTGGGTGCGACGGTGCTGCGTGACATTCAGGGATTTGTTGGCTCGTTTGATGCGCTATTTGGTGACTTCCGGCTCCGAGCTGAGGCGACATACAACTTGCTCCAGTCCGACGAAACCGCATTCCTTGTCGTGGCGACTCCTGAATCGGATGCCCTCCGGGAAGCGTCGTACTTCGTGGAGCGATTAGAAAGGGACCAGATGCCCCTTGCCGGATTAGTGCTGAACCGTGTTCAACCCGCCGCCTCGATCGACCTGACTGCCGAGGCGGCAATCGCCAGTGCACAGCGTTTGGAAACCCGCGGTCGCACACACGCCCTGACGGCGGCCTTGTTACGGCTGCACGCCGAACGCGTTCGCCTTCGCGACCGCCAGCGACACCTCAGTGAGCGATTCACCGCCGCCCATCGCGATGTACCAGTTGTCGCGGTCGCTGCCCTTGCCCAAGACGTACACGATCTTGAGTCCCTGCGCGAGATCGGTGCCTCGTTGCACGCGAGCGACGATCTGGTTAGTTAGCCCGCTTCAGTTCCAATCAGCGTGGCCACAGTGGGTGCGCGGTCGTACTCCTCCCGCGCGGTCTCAAGTAAGGCCCGCCATGAGGTCACATTCGCGCGCCGACGAAGAAGTGAGCGTCGCTCGCGTTCGGTGAGTCCACCCCACACACCAAACTCGATGTGATTGTCCAGCGCATCGGCCAGACACTCGGTTCGCACGGAACAACCCATGCAGACAGTCTTGGCACGGTTTTGGGCCGCACCTTGAACGAACAGCGAATCCGGGTCGCTTCCGCGACAGGCAGCTGAAGCATTCCAACTCGACTTCCACGTCATGTACGTCTTCCCCTCGTGCAGGGTCCGGGCTGCACCCCAATTGCGACGCGGCGAAACACGTTCGCGTTGTCGGCGTAGGGACCGGACGGGGCCGTCCGGTGAGCGCGACGCTAGACCTGTACATGAAGGGCGTACAGAACCATGTTCACTATCTGAGATGGCCTAGATGGGCTACCCCGCTGCCCCAAGTGGTTGAGTCCACCTGGGAGCGTCTCTCGACGTACCCTGAGCGCACTATGTCGACGACTCGCCCCCCCGGTCCAGGCTCAGTTACACCTGGTTGGGGGGTGTTCTCGGGCCCGGAATCGGGTCACCTGGTGAATCCACGCGCCGCCTGGTGGTCGCGGTTGATGCTATTCATCGTCGTCAGCCTGGTTGCCGGGCTGGTGGCCTCCGCCGCGGCGCTGCCGTTCGTCGGCGGGTTCGGCGTCACCGCCCGAGCAGCGGTTCAAGACTTTGAGGCCCTGCCGGATGCGCTGGCTACCCCGCCGTTGCCGCAGCGCTCGGTGATTCTGGCCGCCGATGGCACGCGGCTGGCCACTATCTACTACCAAAACCGCGTCGAGGTCGCGTTGTCGGAGATCGCACCGGTCATGCGTCAGGCGGTCATCGCGACCGAGGACTCGCGTTTTTATCAACACCGTGGCATCGACTTGCGTGGCACGTTGCGGGCCTTCGTTTCTAACGCGGACGGCGGGACTGTCCAAGGCGGGTCGACGCTGACGCAGCAGTACGTCAAGAACGTGCTACTCAACAGTGCGCGTACCCCCGAGGAAGCGGCCGCAGCCAAAGCTAGAACACCGATCCGGAAACTCAAAGAACTTCGGCTGGCGCTTGGACTCGAGCGGCGATTCACCAAGGACCAAATCCTGGCCGGCTACCTCAACATTTCCTACTTCGGCAGAGGCGCGTACGGCGTACAAGCCGCCGCTCGACGCTACTTCTCCAAAGACGCGAGCCAGCTTACGCTGGTCGAGGCGGCGACGTTGGCGGGTGCGATTCAATCACCGACCGCCTACGACCCGACCCGACACCCCGCCGCATCTCAGAGGCGGCGCGCACAAGTACTCGGTCGAATGGTCGCGGAGGGCTACGTATCGAGGTCAGCGGCCAAATCCGCGACCGCGATTCCCACCGCAAAGATCCTCAAGCAATCCGACGTGTCCAATGGATGTACGACATCGGTGGCACCGTACTTCTGTGACTATGTCGTTGAGTCCATCCGTGCCAACGCAGGCTTCGGCAAGACCCCAGCAGAGCGCGAAAACCTCTTGCGCCGCGGGGGTTTGACGATCCGCACCACGCTGGATATGAAGGCCCAGGGCGCCGCACAAGCAGCGGTGGACAAATACATCCCGCGTAAAGATCCCAGTCGCAAGGCCGCGGCAATCACCATGCTCCGCCCCAGTGACGGCGCCATCGTGGCGATGGCCCAGGACCGAAGTTGGGGCACCAAGGGGCGCGGTAACACAACACTGAACTACAACGTGGGTACGTCGTTTCATGGCGTCAACGGCTACCAAGCGGGATCAACTTTCAAGGTCTTTACGTTGTCCGCCGCGTTGACTCAAGGCATCTCGCCGTACGACCCAATCGTGGCGCCGCAGGAGAAGAAGTTCACGGATTTCAAGAGTTGTAGTTCGGATGCGGTGTTCCCGCCGTACCGCGTGCGCAACTCCACCGGCGCTGGCACGTTCAACATGCTCAGCGGTACGGCGTACTCCATCAACACCTTCTTTATGGGGCTCGAAGAGAAGACTGGTCTCTGCGCGCCTGCTGACATTGCCGAGTCGATGGGCGTACGCCACGGAGATGGCAGCCCACTCGATCGTTTCCCTTCCTTCACGCTCGGCACCGATCTGGTGACCCCAATTGCGATGTCGGGCGCCTACGCGACGATTGCGAATCACGGAATGCGTTGCCTGCCGCTCGCCGTACTCGACATCGTCGATCGAAACCAGGTGTCACAACCGGTCGCGCAACCGCAGTGCACGCGAGTTCTGGACCGCAAGGTCGCCGACACCGTGGCGAGCATCTTGACCGGCGTCGTCGACGGTCCGCTGCAAGGGCGCACCGGTCAGAAAATGTCCTTGGGTCGACCCGCGGGTGGCAAGACCGGAACGATCAATGACTCGGCGGCGGTGTGGTTCGCTGGTTTTACGCCCGATCTTGCTGCGGCGGTGTGGGTTGGTGACCCGCGAGGTGGACAGGCCCATCCGATGAAGAACCTCACGATTGGTGGGCAGTACTTCGATCAGGTATTTGGTTCATCGCTGCCGGGACCTATCTGGAAACAAGCAATGCTGGGAGCGCTCGACGGAACACCCGAGGCTCAGTTCGACCTGCGAACGCTCTTCGGGCTTTCAGCTTTCACCGCTTCACCACCGGTCGTCAGCCAGCCGACTCCGAGTCTGACCCCGAGCGGCACC
>JBBRLC010000028.1:0-9016 GCA_038231595.1 Candidatus Nanopelagicales bacterium
AGCCGTCAGCTCCGGCCATCCCGCCCTACGAGCGATCGTCCCCCGAGTGACGAGCGCTGATCTCGCCGGTGCCCCGCCCTCCGACGGTCCCGTCGACGAGGTCGAGTGGCTCACGACCGCCGACTATCTCGTCCGGAACTGGCTCGACCACGACCGCTACGAGCTCGACTTCGACTGGACGCTCCGACCCGTCCGCGAGGCCGTCGAAGATGCCTATCGTCGGCTGGGCCGCCGCTCGCTGACCCTCGACTTCCTCATCCCCGATAGCGAACGCGCCGGAGATGAAGCACCCGTCGAGATCTACGTGGACGGCCACCCGTTCGATGGACCGCCCATTCCCGTGCTGCACACGGTCGGCTGGTTCGACAACCTGGCGATTCCGTCGATGCGCGACTTCACGACGCTCGTGGGCAAGCCGGGATGGGCCGACCTGCAGTACCTCATGGCGGACTCCGTCGACCACGAGAACTACTTCCTCGCCCATGCCCCGATCTCTGACCGCGACGACCACCTGGTCAACGACGAAGCCTTGGAGCGGATGCTCGACCTCTACACCGGTCCGGCGCTCGACTTCTTCGATGTCTTCCTCAAGCAGACCAGGCCAGCCGCAACCCTGCCACGGGTCCGATGGCACCTTGGCCACGACGGCTACCACGACTCGGAGGAATGGCCCCCGCCGGGAACGCGCCCGCAGCGCCTCTACCTCACGAGGTTGGCGGAGGCGACTGGCAGCGGCGGAGCCCTCGTGCCGCAGCCACCCAGTGACCTACAGGACGTCCACTGGACCCACAACCCTGACGATCTCGTGTCGTCCGCCGTGACCGACTCCTTCTCATTCCTCCATGACTATCCCGACGAATCTGCTACGAGCAATCGGCCCGACGTACTGGCGTTCACGGCGACGCCAGTGTCCCGGCCGCTCGACCTTGCCGGTCCCGTCGACCTGTGGATGACGCTCACCTCCACGGGGCGATCCACCGACGTCTTCGTCAAGCTCCTGGACATGGATCCTGATGGTGCGGTGCACATGATCGTCCGCGGGCAGGGACAACTCAACGACGCGGCTTGGCTCAACATGGTCCGGATCGAGCTCGGACACACCGGCTATCGGCTACGACCAGGCCACCGGCTGCAGGTCACGATCGCCAGCAGCGACTTCCCAGAGTTTCTGCCCAACCCCGGTACGGGGGAAAACGCGTGGCTGGCAACGCGCCCACAACCGACCCAGCAGAGGCTGATCTGCGCACCCGGCGCCGAACCCTTCCTCTCGATCACCGTATTCGAACCCTGATCAAACCCCGGGCAACCGCACGTGCAGGCGAGGTGATGGTGAGTCGGCTTAGGCAGGATTCTGTCCCGTACCCTTGTAACAGCAGGGATCGAGGCCCAAATGAACCTCCGAGCTGATTCGGCCTGTGTTCACATCCTTCCAGCAGCACCTCTCGGCACCACAGATCAGATGTCACCAAATCGTGCAGCAGTCCCAGGAAACGGAATCGCTCAAATGTGCTTCGTGGAGCTATCGATCAACGCCAGTAAGCCACCGAGCACTCGTTTGCGTCGATCACTCGACTCGACCCAATTGACGAATCGCGCGACCAACCCGAATGCAACGACCGCGCTAGATGGAACGTGCGCGGCTGGCTGGTTCGGTGACGACCCATCCGCATTGTCTCGCTCCGTTCGCACCAAACGCATAGTACTTGCCGGGCAATTGGGCGCATTGCTGGACGCCTGAGTGCTCGACCAATCGTGAGCAGGCCGGGTGTTTCGTTACGCCTCACTGTCGACCGTCGGTCGGTCGTATTGCCTTCGCCGCACTTCACGCCGACCGCCACACGATGTTCGGCATGAAGGCCCGTCAGATCAATCCGAGTGTCTTCGCCACGTCGAGTGTGTGACTGTTGTAGTCCGATGACGCGGCTGCTTTTGTCCCTCGCCAATACTGCGCCGTCCAACCACACTTGCAGCGTCCCCGCCATCGAAAAGCGTTTGGCGTGTAGGGGGTTGTTGGGTGCTCAAGCGCCATCCCATGACCAGGAATCCTCCGCATATCCAAACTGAATCGCCCCGGGTTTCTTGGAGGCTCCATTGCTTGACAGGATGGAGTTATGTCAGCTGCCAAGAAGAAGGTCGGTCGTTGTTCCTGAGTTCCGTGAGCGTGCGGTGCGGATGGCCATTGATCATGAGCGTGAGTACGTGTCGGTGAAAAACGGTGGAGTCGATCTCGAAGTCGTTGGGTGTGAATCACGAGACGTTGCGTCCGTGGGTCTGAGAATGTGAATCCTTTTTTCGGCCCCAGCCGCCGCATATGTACAACGCGCAAAAGTATCGCGATGAAGGGAGCCCTGCCATTGCGTGGCTCGTGGGCATCGCTCGTCGACAGCTCGGCTCGTATTACCGACGTGAACGCGTCGCGAATAAGTATCGCAAGCGACTCGGGTTGATCGCGGTCGAATACACCAACGACGATCTTGAGCGCATCGAAGAACTGGCTGATACCAGTCGGCTCCGAAGGCTTGCCATCGAGAGCCTTGATGATCTCCCTGACACGCTGCGGTCTGCGATTCGGCTACGCGTGATCGACGAACTCTCGTACGAAGAAGTTGCGGCACAACTCGGCTGCTCTCAAGGCGCGGCGCGCGTGCGCGTGTCACGCGGGCTCAGTCAACTTGCGGATGCATTGGAGCAATCATGACGGAACCATCGTGGACCGATCGTCTGGAATCACAGTTCGTAGCGAACATCCCCAAGTACGAACGCCACCGCACGCGACGCAACATCGCTCGCCATTGCGTTACTTGTCGGCCTCGTCTTCAACACCATCGGCAACGGTGACTCGACCAAAGTGCAGATCGTTTCTCCAACGCCGACCACACTTAAATCGACAGTTCTGTTCCTCGAATCATCACCGTTACCCAACGGTTTGCAGCTTGCCGTCGCAAGCGGCGGCGACGACCCTGGAAAGCAAGCATTCGCCAACGGCGATGGACCGCCGCAACGTCCAGGCACCGCGCAATTGTGGGCCAAGATCAACGAACACGGCGAGGCATTGGCGACGTTTCTATTGAACTCTTTGGCGCTGAACGAAAAGGACATGCGCAAAGGCCAACAGGGCGTCGACATACGGGTCCGCGGCCACTTCGGTCGCTACGACGAGAACTCCGGAACGCTGGTCTGGCAAGAAGCCCCAAAGGTCGTACTTGCGCTTCTCTTCGGCAAAGCAATGCCCGCCCACGGGGCGCAATTCTCACTCGAGAATGCACTCGCAATAGCGAACAACCTCGTTGAAGTGAACGGCCGTTGGACAATCACGAATCCCCCACTCGATTTCGAGCCAATCGCGATCAAAGCCACGCAATACTCGTTCGGAACGAACCCGCGCGTGCTCGGATACTCATCACCGTCCGGTGGCATCGTCGTGCACATCGCCGACAATTCCCAAGTACCGCCACTCTGGTATCTCGCTCTTCCCGGTGCGCGCAGAGTCTCCGTCCACGACACCGATGCCGTATTCGTACCCACCGCGGGAGGCGCCGGCGAACAAATCGACGCCATCCTCACCCGTCCCGCAACGAGCACGCTCATCTGGAACGAGACGGATCGAGCGCAGGTACGAGTGTTCGGCGTCGGACTCACGCAAGCCGAATTGATTGCATTTGCGCAATCGTTGCGATCGATTTCAACCGAACGTTGGATCGAACTCGTGCATTCAACCGGAGGCACCTTCGAACAGCGCCAGACGACGACCACGACAGCGCCCATACGCCGAACCGATCCGAACCTTCTCCGCAACACAACCTGGACGTTGCAATATGTCGACGACGAATCGGGCCACCACCAGACCCTCAACCCGAAGCCAACGGCACAGTTCGCTGACGGCAGAGCCACCTTTCATGGCTGCAACTACATCAGCGCGGAAGTCACCCTCGGCGCTGCCACGATCCGAACTCCGGGCGTCTTCGGATCGACGCTCGTTCTCTGCCAATCAGAACCTGCGGAACGCGACGCTCCCCTAAGGACGGAGAACCTCGACGCGGTCTTCCGGCACGTGTTCGGCGACTCCAACAAGCAGGGTTTGTCAACGTGGTTCATCGATGACCGCGGTCTGCACATCAGCGACGCTGCCGGGCGCGTGCACATGGTGTTCACCTAGGCCGACATCGAGCCCATGAACAGTTGCCGAGAGGTCATGACCTTCACATTCTGCGTGATAACATTCATAATGTGAATATGTTAGCGCCGGCGATCCTGCCGCTGTTCCGCTCCGAACGCCAACTACGGATCGTCGCGACGCTCTTCACCGGCACGGACCGGCCACTCACCATCGCCGAGCTTGCTGACACGGCTGGCGTCACACCAGTGACCGCAAGTCGCGAGGTCAGCCGCCTCGCCGAACACGGGCTAGTCGTGACCGAAACTCAGGGTCGCAACGTTCTGGTCGCAGCGAACTGGGCCCTCCCTTGGGCACACGAACTCCAATCGATCCTCATCCAGACGGTCGGCGTCCTTGGCCGTCTCACAAGCGCACTCAGCAACCTAAACGAGATCGAAGCCGCATATATCTACGGGTCATGGGCCGCGCGGTATCTCGGCGAACCCGGCCCGCCACCACGCGACATCGATGTACTCGTGATCGGCAACGCTGCGCTGCGCGCCGTTCGCAACATATGCAAACCCGTCGAGGATGAACTACGAATCGAACTCAACCCGGTGGTGGTCACAGCAGATCGCTGGAAGGCTAAGAAGCCCGAACCATTCATCGCGCAACTCCGCGAACACCCACTCGTCGAAATACCCCTGACCCGATGACCACGCCTCGACCGGCTGGCCAGGCATGGCTCACCGAAGCCCTCGCGACACGCGACCTCGAACGCGTCAAGCCCGACATGGCCGCCGCCGGACACCGAATCAACGAAGCAACCAGCCACATCCGCTCTGCGCGCCTACTCGCCGACGACGACGTCACGCTCGCGATGTCGGCATGCCACGACGCGATCCGCAAAGCCATCTCCGCACATCTTTCGGCCAACGGACTCCGCGCCCGCTCAGGCGACGGCGCGCACCGCATCGTTAACGCCTACGCGCGTCACCAACTCGCAGATGAGATCACCCCAGCTGACCTCGACGATGCCGACTCCATACGACGAGATCGCATCCTCGCCGAATACGGGGACTTCGCGTCAGCGAAACTCTCCGCGGCCGATGTCCGCACCGCCGCCGACGCCGCGCAACGCATCGTCACCGCAATCGCCAAGACGCTCGCAGCGCAAGCCAAACCGACGCGGCGAAAATGAACTCCGATTACTGACTCCCAACCCCGCGACAGCCCCGCGGACGCTGCCGTTCGCCGAGGTTCGCCCTCGACCGCACAGGCATCCTGACCTGCTCTGACAGTCCGCCGTCATCCGTCGACGTCAGCTTGGACCGATTTCCCAAGCTGAGAACGCGAGTTCGATTCTCGTCGCCCGCTCTCAATTTTTTGCAGGTCAACGCCGTGCGGTGCAACGCACCCGCAACACGTTCGACCCCTTTGCCCATTTCCATGGCGCGTTCATGGCGCGGATCGCTGTGAACTTGACATGGCGCGGATCGCTGTTGATCGGCGGCGTTCTGCAAACGAGTTGTTCGACAGCCTTGGCCAACGCTTCGCATTGCCCCAAAGCTGAGAACGCGAGTCTGATTTCGTAGCCCTCGTCTCGCCAAGATTTGTCTTGACAAAGGAACCGTTTAGTTCCTTTAATTTAGGCTGGCGGCAACCAAGACGATACTGAGCGAACGGACTGACGATGACTTTCGAAGTTTCGGTAACGGGCGGGGTCGCGGAGTTTGTATTGCCCAACTCACGCACCTCGTCGCGCTCCACGTCGAGGCTTTCGACACCGATATGACCGCTGGCGTCGAAGCTCCAACGGCATCAGCACAACCACTCGCCACGGAAGTCAGCTCGAGAGTCGAGCACAACGTGTTCGAAGCCCTCGCCGCCAGCAGCAGCACCATCGGGCGCAGCTCCCCTCCCCGTTGATTTCACAGCGCGATGCGCCACGTTCTCGGCGGCAACTCTTCGCTTCCCGCTTGTGCGAGCTCCCAATGCCTTTCAACCCGACATGGAGTGACAGTGACGACTGACGAAACAGGAACCGTCGAACGGGGCCGATTGCAGCCGACCGCTCGCGCGCGGGTCGAGCTTGCGGCGTCGCAAGTCCGCGAACTCATCGACGCCCCAACCCGCGACCTCATGGCGCGCGCCGCGGCGATCCGCGACCGGGCTCACGGCACGCGTGTCACGTTCTCGCCGAAGGTGTTTATCCCCCTTACGATGCTGTGCCGCGATCGGTGTGGATACTGCACATTCGCGAAGCCGCCGGCTCGCCTGGATGCTCCGTATTTGAGCCCTGAGGCTGTGCTTGAGATCGCCCGGCAAGGCGCGGCGATGGGTTGTCATGAGGCGCTGTTTACGCTCGGTGAAGGCCCAGAGGATCGTTATCCGCAGGCAGCCGCGTGGCTCGCGGAACATGGCTATGCGAGCACCGTCGAGTACTTGGTCGCGATGGCGAAACTTGTTGTCGAAGAGACGGGTTTACTCCCACACGCGAACCCGGGCGCGCTCGGCGAGAATGAGCTACTCGCATTGCGTCGGTGGTCGCCGAGCCAAGGCATGATGATCGAGACTCTGGCTGATCGTCTCCTTGAGCCGGGTGGAGCGCATGCGGGCGCCCCCGACAAGACCGCAGCCCGGCGGCTCGCGACGCTCGACGCGGCTGGTCGTGCACGGGTGCCGTATACCACTGGCATCCTTTGCGGTATTGGTGAAACTCGCGAAGAGCGCATCGCGGCGTTGGTGGCGATCGCCGATTCGCATCGCGAACATGGCCACGTGCAGGAAGTCATCGTTCAGAACTTCCTACCGAAGCCGAGCACCGCCATGCACAAATGGGAACCGTGCGATCACGACGATTTCTTGTGGTCGATCGCGGCGGCGCGAATCATCCTGCCGACCTCGATCCATCTGCAAGCTCCGCCGAACCTTTCTGCTCCCGATCAGCTCGCGGATCTTCTCGATGCTGGGATCGACGACTGGGGTGGCGTCTCGCCGGTCACGATCGATCATGTGAATCCAGAACGACCCTGGCCAGCACTCGACGCGTTGCGAGACGCAACTGAGGCACACGGGCACGTACTCGCGCCGCGGCTCACGATCTATCCCGAGTACGTCCGCGACTCGAAGCGTTGGATCGACAGCGAACTCGCGTTCAGTGTTCTCGTTCGCAGCGATCTTGAAGGCCTCGCCCGCGACGACCAATGGGCGTCGGGCGGCGACGTAGAACCACCACACGTTCTGCCGTTTACGCGTACCAGCAAGATCCGTGATGACGGCGCCGTGCGCGAGGCGCTCAACGGTGTTGTCAACGGTCAGGAACTGGACATAGAGCAGATCGTCGCCTTGCTCGAAGCGCGCGGCCCGCAGGTCGCCGCCATCTGCGAAATCGCTGATCAACTGCGTCGCGACGTGAACGGCGACACGGTGACGTTCGTTCGTAATCGCAATATCAACTACACGAATGTTTGCACGTTCAAATGCAAATTCTGCGCGTTCAGTAAAGGTCCACTCTCACTGAACCTGCGGGGCAATCCGTATCTACTTGAGCTCGAAGAAGTACAACGCCGCGTTGTTGAAGGCGTGGAATGCGGCGCAACCGAAGTCTGTTTACAGGGCGGAATCCACCCGAGTTTCGATGGTGATTTCTACGTTGAGGTCGCCAAAGCGATCAAGGCCGTTACGCCCGATATTCATATCCATGGCTTCACCGCACTTGAGGTCACCGAAGGTGCCCGCCGTCTCGGGATGCCGCTGAGCGACTACCTGCTTCGTCTCAAGTCGGCTGGTCTCGCGACGTTGCCCGGCACCGCGGCTGAGATTCTCGACGACGAAGTCCGCGCCGTGCTGTGTCCCGACAAGATCAACACCCAGCAATGGCTCGACGCGCATCAAGCCGCGCATGAAGCCGGGCTGAAATCGAACGTCACCATCATGTTCGGTTCGATGGAACGACCCATCCACGTCGCCCGTCATCTCGTACGCACCCGGGACCTGCAGAAAATTACCGGCGGGTTCACCGAATTCGTCCCGCTCCCCTTCGTGCACATGGCAACCCCGATCTTCTTACAACACAATGCCCGACCCGGCCCGACGTTTCGCGAAGTGCTCCTGATGCACGCAGTCGGACGTCTCGCCTATCACGGCTGGATCCACAACATTCAGGCATCGTGGGTGAAATGTGGGATCCACGGAGCCCAACAGATCCTTCAAGCTGGCGCGAATGATCTCGGCGGGACATTGATGGACGAAAACATCTCACGCGCTGCAGGCGCGAACCACGGCCAAGAACTCGACGATGATCAGTTCCGTTCTATCGTGGAACCAATCGGCCGAACGCTCGCACAACGCACAACGCTCTACGGCCGCACCGAAACCACCGGCAAACGACTCCGGCCCATCGACGACGACGGCCTCCTCGCACGCGAAGAAGCAACCGCCATCACCCTCGGACGCAAACCATCCATCGCGTCGCTACCCGTTTGAACCACCGATCAGCTGACGCTCCTACTCGAGGCCCAGAACTATTGCGCCGTAGATCACGGTGGTGGGGTTCTGGCGAGTCGGGTGTGCCGCGAGCATGTGCTCGATGAACTGCGCCGCGCTGGGCCCCTCGGACAGGACCCGATCGGCTTCCTCGAGGTACGCGATCGTGTCCGCGAGGACCTGAGCATCGTTGGTTGCGTCTTCGCGCCGGTGCGCGGCCACGACGATTTCCGGTTCCAGTTTCTGTATCTCGGTCAGTGTGGTGATCCAAGCCTGGCGCTTGGCATGGTCACTGTCCACAAGTGTGGGGTGCACGTCGTTGTAGGCGATGTCGCCGACGATGACCGCGTTGAGCTCGGGGATGTGCAGGTACGACGAGTGGCTGATGTCCGACTGGCCGGTGGCCACCGCGATGATCTCGTGCCCTTCCAG
>JBBRLC010000029.1:0-8997 GCA_038231595.1 Candidatus Nanopelagicales bacterium
TAAGTCGGCACTGCACAGCGACCCGTTGCCGCAATGGCATCGAGCCGAAATCTTGGACAAGGCGGCCGAGGTGCTGGCTGACCGGGTCGAGGACTTCGCCCGATGCATCGCACTAGAGGCCGCCAAGCCGATCAAGACTGCGCGCGTTGAAGCGCAGCGCGCGATTGGCACGTTTCAGTTCTCTGCCGTGCAAGCTCGATCACTTGTCGGCGAGGTCGTACCGCTTGAGGCATCGAGTGTTGGCGCGGGAAAGATCGGCTTCAGCTTGCGCGTGCCTATCGGTGTCGTTGGCGCGATCTCGCCGTTCAACTTCCCGCTGAACTTGGTCGTACACAAACTTGGGCCCGCGATCGCAGCGGGGTGCCCGGTCGTGCTGAAGCCGGCCAGTCAAACACCCTTTTCCTCAATATTGCTCGCCCGGATGTTGCTGGACGACTGCGGGCTACCCGAGGGCTATCTGCACGTCGTCACCGGATCGGGATCCGTTGTTGGTAATGCACTGGTCGACCACGATGACGTCGCCTTGATCACATTCACCGGTTCCCCCGAGGTCGGCTGGGGTATTCGTGCGCGCGCGCCACGCAAGCGGGTCGGCTTGGAGTTGGGCAACAACGCTCCCCTAATCGTCGAAGCCGACGGCGATTGGCGCACCGCAGTGGCGAAAGTCAAGGTCGCCGGTTTCAGTCACGCAGGTCAATCGTGCATTTCCACCCAGCGACTCCTGGTGCATTCGTCAATTGCCGACGACGTAGTCAAGGAATTGACCGCTGCAATCGAAACCCTCGTCGTAGGCGATCCACTCGACGAAAACACCGACGTTTCGGCCTTGATTTCGACGTCGGAACGTGATCGAGTCGCGGGATGGGTCGTGGAGGCCCGCGACGCAGGTGCGACCGTCGCTGTCGGTGGCGAAATCGGCGCAGATGGAGTACTTCCGCCGACGCTTATTGTCGATGCAACTCCAGACATGAAGATTTGCTCACTCGAAGTTTTCGGTCCGGTCGTTGCCGTCACTCGGTACGACGACTTCGATGAGGCATTACGAATCGCCAACGACACCCGCTACGGATTGCAAGCTGGCGTATTCACGGCCGACATCGGCAAGGCGCTCAAGGCAGCCCGCACTCTCGACTTCGGTGGAGTGCTCGTTAATGAAGTCCCGACGTGGCGAGCCGATCAACAGCCGTACGGCGGTCTCCGCGATTCAGGCAACACCCGAGAAGGTCCGGCCTACGCGGTGCGCGAAATGACTGAGGAACGCCTCATCATTTTGCAAGGTTGAGCGGCGCGAACCGCCGGTGGCCTCTGCCGACTCGTCGCCATGGCGAGCGCATCTCCACGCCTTGCTCGCAACTCTCCCCGCTGGACCGAGCGCCACCTATCCCGACGGGGTGCCCTTCATCGACGCGATCAGCCACGGCTCAATGTCGGTGGAGTTGTTCCAGCCCAAAGGGGAAGACTTGCAACAACCCCACGACCAAGATGAGTTGTACGTCGTCGTCGCGGGTCGGGCCTCGTTTGAACGCGACGGTGAACGCGTGGAATGCGCGAGCGGAGATGCCTTGTTTGTCCCGGCTGGAATGAGGCATCGCTTCCACGACATGGAAGATGACTTCGCCACGTGGGTCATCTTCTGGGGTCCGCTCGGTGGGGACACACCGTGACGGAACCCCGTCGCGCGGTACTCATCGCCGGATCAGTCGGTGCTGGCCTGTCATAGCACGAACATGATGGGTTGAGGTATCACAAAGTCGCGAGGCGTCGTCCGATCGTCCACGCGAAGGCAAGACCGAGGCCGTTGAGTGCCCAATGCAAACCGATCGGCGGAAGAAGGCTGTTTGTCGACCACCTCAGGAGGGCGAAAAGCACCCCGCCGAGTCCGGTCCCGATGACCGTCAGCACGACCGTGATGACCCGGGCACGCATCGTTGTCCCAATTCCGGCACGAATCGCGTCGTGCGAATCGTGCATGGGTAGCGCCGGCAAGATGTGCCACAAACCGAAAAGCACCGATGTGCCGATGATCGCCCATAACGTGTTTTCACGCCGCAGAATCAACGCGTAGAGAACCCCGCGAAATGCGGTTTCCTCAAGCAGCACAGTGCCATACGGCACATCAAAGAGCGCACGTCGGGCGATATTTCGTCCGCGGGTTTCGATGGCCCGCCGGTCGCCGAAGAGCGAACGAGTCTGTGGAATTGCTGCGCCAATCAAATACACCAACGCGACGAGCACGATCAACAGCCCTGCCCACAACGAGCCGGACAGCAACGTACCCGCACCGAGACCGAGTTCGGCCCAGGTGAGTCCGACGAGATGACCGACGCCGAGGAAGATGCCGGCGGCAAGAATCGATAACGGGACGTAGAGAGATTCCGGCGTACGGTTGAGCACGATGTTGACGAGGATCAGCAGACCAACGACAACCGCAATAGCGGTCACGCCGCGCCGGCCCCCGCACGGGTCTGCGCGACCACACCAGTCATCGGGTCCTCCGTCGCAAGCGTGACGACTCTGTCGAGGTATTCGCTACCAGGGACCTTCCACGACTCCAACTTGTCCTGCACCTTGGCGCGGGCTTTATCCATCTGTTCAGACATGACTTGGCGTTCGGCCCACATCAGTTCCCGGGCGCGCAATGCGTAGTCCATCGCGGCGCGCTGTGTCGGACTTGCCTCCAAGTCGTAGGAGACCTGAATGAAGTCGGCGAGATCAGCGCGGTAGTCGTGACCCTTGGCTCCGAAGACACCGGGGACCACGTTCATGGCGTTGAGTACGTCGGCCAAGGTGACGAACATGGTGAGGAATGGCCACCAATCCATCTCCGGCGGTACACCGGGAGGCCGCTCTTCGCGTGGGCCCAACCAGCCAGGCTTTTGGATCGCGATCTCAACTCCGAATTTGCCGATCGGGTCCTCGTGATGAGTGAGCAAAACGTATTTGGCCCGCGCCCGCTGCACCGGGGTGAGGGCACGCCACTCCTGGAACGATGCCACCTCGATTACTTCGTCCTTCGGGTCGCTCTTCTGCGGATGCAGTCGCCAACTCTTGGCCCAGCGGCTGGCCTCTGGCGTACCGATGAACAGCGCTCGATCGACGCCGACGCGGTGGAACCCCTCTGCGCCCTGATGAAGATATGCGTCTTGGCCAGTGTGTGCGCCCAGACTTTCGCCGAATTGGACGAGGCGTGGACGGCGTGCCTCGGGGATTTCATCCAAACGAGCCTTGAGTCGCGTCAATAGAGCGACATTGTTTTCGCGGCCGACTCGTACGCGATCCAACGACAACGGAGACGGTCGCAGCGAGTATTGAATACAGGCCGTCGCACAATCGCCACGAGTGAAGTATTCGAGGGCCTCCGTCAAGACGTAGTTGAGGTAGCCCGTCCCGGTTGGCGAGGCGAAGCAGATCAACGATCGCTCGAAGGCCCCAAAACTCTCCAACTCGCGCATCATCATGTCGGCGCGCTCTTCGGGGGTATCGGCAGACTCAAGTCCAACAAAAGCCCGAATCGGATCCTTCGCTGGTTCGCCCATGACCTCTTCGATGTCCGCGGCCGTGAGCGTCATGTTGACGACGCGGCGACCTTCGCGCCCGATCGTGGACCAATCGACTCCGCTGTTGGGGCCGCCTGAGACAAACGGGAAGGATGGCGGCTCTTTGTACGCCGCCTCCACCGCATCGCCCGCGGTTTCTGTTGACTTGTAAATGCGATCGATCGCGAAGACAACGACGACAGCCAGAACTCCCAGTCCGGCGACGTGACCAACTGTGAGTCGAATGTCGTCGTGGACAGGGATAACGCGCTCTAACCCGTGAGCGATGAGCCGCGCAAATAGGCCTTCGCCTTTACCGACCATGACTAGTGCACCCGCGGCTCCGACTCCTGCGCCGACGGAGATGACCACTGTGCGTCGGGAGTCCTTCTCGATCGGATCGGGGAGAGGGGGTTTGACGTACGGGGTCTCTGAGTCGATCATCGCCGCTTCGGCTTCGGCATTCGCGACTTCAGCCATCGCGTCAAAGCGAGCTGCCTGACGTCGTTTCATATAGACGTGGCTTGCGGCGATCCCGGTCGCAATCACGACACCCGGTACGACGCTGGCGGTAAGCCGACGTGGCAGGTTGGCCTTCTGGCCGCCAATCTCGACGGCGTCGAGCACGGCTGCGGTCACGGCTCCGGCCAGGGCTGCACGCTTCAGGCGAGTCCCAAACGTGCGGACGTACGCCCGACGCAACGGCTCACCCGGCTGCTGCGGTGTCGATGCTTCGATCAACGAGCCGACACCAATCGCGGACAGATTGATTCCATGAACCACGACCCGCATGAGGTGTCGGCGTTCGGTCAGAAGTTCCGCGCGGGTGGTTCCGGTCGCAGAGGGGACCAGATCGCCCAACGCGAAGCGCGCACCCGACCACAACACTGACTGAGTCGCCGTGATGGTGCCGTAGTTCACCGCCCCAGTCATTCCAGTCGCCAAGGCTTGTCCAACGACGGTCCTGGGCATCAAGCTGCGCGTGAACGTGTAACCCGACAAGGCGATTGCGGCACACAGTCCGGTGCGCTCGGCGAGTGTGTCGCCTAGGTCGTCAAATAACCAGTGATCTGACACAAGTCCTCCGTCGATTTTCGCGCCCATCTCTACCACGGAATACCCCGTCTCGGGCGGTCAACCTGACTAGCGTGGCCCGCGTTCCCCCATACTCGCGACAACCCTGATGTCAGCCACGCCTCGCGTCGGCAACGATATGACGAGACATGTCAGACGCTGGATCTTCGAGTTCCCAGAGTTCGACAGTGGGATCGTCAAGTACCGACCGCGGACAGTTGGTCTTGCTCGCCCTCATTCTGGCCGCAGCAGTGACGAACCTGAACCTGGCGGTGGCTAACGTCGCGCTGCCGTCGATCGGTAAAGCTTTTCAAGCGTCGCAGACGGAGCTCAATCTCATTGCCGTGGGTTACTCGCTCGGTCTTGCAGCATCAGTCCTCTACTTCGGTGCAGTGGGGGACCGGTACGGCCGCAAGTCGATGCTGATTCTCGGCGTTGTTTTGTCGGTTCCCGCATGTTTCTTGGCGGCGTACGCGCCCAATGCCACCGTGTTGATCGGGGCCAGGATCTTTGGCGGTCTCGCGGCTGGCATGGCGTACCCCACGACTCTTGCGCTTATCACCGCGCTGTGGACAGGACCCGCGCGCACCCGATCGATCGCACTGTGGTCGGCTCTCGGTGGCGCGATTTCGGCGCTTGGCCCCATGTTGTCGGGGTTGCTGCTGGAGCACTTTTGGTGGGGATCCGCTTTCCTATTGACGCTGCCCTTGGCGGTTGTTGCCTTCTTGATGGCGTACCGATTCGTCCCGGCTCACATCAACGAGTCCGCTGAACCGGTCGACAATCCCGGTGGGATCTTGTCCGTTTCTTCATCGGTGCGCTCGTGTTGGCGATCAATTTCGCTGCTGTGCCCAATGCTGGCGCGTTAGCTATCGGGCTCGCTGCGATCGCGCTGGCCGCGGGAGCGGGCTTCTTCATTCGGCAGTCTCGCGCGAAGTCGCCGCTCTTCGATTTGGGTGTTGCGAGCCGACGAGTGTTTTGGGTGGCTGCCGTCGCGGGCATCATCGTCTTCGGCACCTTGATGGGTGCCGTGTTCGTCGGCCAGCAATTCCTGCAAAACGTACTCGACTATTCGACCCTGCAGGCGGGGGTCTCGATCCTGCCGGTCGTCGTGTACATGGTCATCGTTGCTCCACGTTGAGCGATTCTTGTTGAAAGTCGAGGTGCGCGATTCACGCTGCTCGTCGGGTACGTCTTCTGTCTTCTGGGCTTCCTCACTATGTTGCTTCTCTGGGGCGAGGGCAGTCCCTACTGGCAGATTGGCCTTGTTTACGCATTCGTCGGGACTGGCGTGGGATTCGTCGGGACTCCCGCGTCGCATTCACTCACCGAATCGGTGCCGGTGAAGAACGTCGGCATGGCATCGGGACCGCCGACCCTCAGCGCGATCTGGGCGGCGCGATCATGCAGTCGATCCTCGGAGCGCTTCTCACTGCGGGGTACGCCGCGAGCATTGCCAGCCAATCTGCAGCCGCACCTCAATCGGCGGAGATCTCAGCAAGCGTCGAGGGCCAGTTGCAGAAGTCGTTTGACGGCGCCGAAGCGATTGCTGCCCAGTACCCGCAGTACTCGGCCCAGATCATCCAAGGCGCCAAGGAGGTCTTCCTCAAGGGCGATGCGTGGGCGTACTCCGCTGGCACCGTGGCGATCTTGCTCGGAACGGCATTGGTCTACTTCTACTTCCCACGCGGAGCTGACGAAAATCGTCTACTCGAGCAAGATGCGCGTGAAGATCAAGAGGCCGACGCGCGGGGTAGTGAAGCAATTGCCTGAGGCGTCGATGCCGGTCGAATCGCAGATCGATGGACGCGACTATCTGCGGCTCATTGGGATCGCTGCCCTCGTCGGTATCCCAGCGGCTCTGGTGGCAGTGGGGTTTTTGCAGGCGGTGCATCTGATCGAAGGGTGGCTCTGGTACGACCTGCCCATCCATCTGGGTCTTTCGTCTCCGCCGTGGTACCTCGTGGTGGGGCTACCCGTAGTGGGTGCGGCGCTGGGTTCGCTGGCATTCGGCGCTGTCATCGGACCCGAAGCTCCCCTGATTGCCCTAGATGGGTCCACCACGATGGCTGTTGAGGTGGGAACTGCGGCCGGCATGGCAGCGGTGACTCGACTACTCTTCGCGTCGTTGATTTTTTCCGCACTCCTTGTCGGGCCCACAGGGGCTGACACCATTCCCGCTGCGGTCTTGGCCGCGGCATCAGCGTGGCTCGTCGCGAGTGCATGGGAGCGCCGCATGAGCGAGAGTGCGACGTCTTTTTATCACTAGTTGACTAGCCGTCGACTTTGTCGCCGGCTTTGGCCTCGGCGCCAACACCGGCGTCATTGCTTGCGCCGTCGTCAGTGACTTCGTCGTCAGTGATTTCGTCGTCAGTGATTTCGTCGTCGTCGGCAAATTCCACCGTGAGTCCGGGAACCAGTTCGTAGCGACGACCGTACGTTTCCGCGACCGCAACGACCGCGGCAGCCAGCGGAATCCCAATCAGCGCACCTAGTGGCCCCCACACCGCGGCGCCGACAAAGACTCCGGCCAGCGCAAGAATCGGATTGACGTCCATGGTTCTTCGAGAAACCTTGGGCGTAAACAAGTACGTCTCGATCTGCTGGTAGATCGTCGAGAAAACAATGATCCACAAGGCGTTGAGGGGTTTGTCGAAGACGGACACGATGACCGGGATGGCAATCCCGATGTAGACGCCCACAAGCGGCACGAACTGGGAAGTGATACCGACTAGCAGGGCCATCGGCAGCCAGAACGGAACCCCGATGGCCCAGAAGAAGATGCCATGGAAGAACGCTGACAGTCCGGCCAACACGACCTTAGAGATGACGTAGCCACCGGTCTTTTCAGTCGCGATTTGCCACACTGTCCCGATCACGCGTTGACGCTCCGGTGGCATCCATACCGCAACGGCCTGCAAAATGCGGGGACCCGCGCCAGCGAAGTAGAACATGAACACGATGACCGTAAACAGGTCGAAGAGCACAGACACCAGCGAGCCGGCCCATCCGAGCACGCCGCCGGCAAGGCCGCTCGCGACGCTGGCAACCTGGTCAGGTCCGACGTTGAGTTTCGCTGCGATCGCCGATGCGTCCAAATTTGTATGAAAAGTCTGGTTGACCCAATTAACAACCTGTGTGACCAAGTCCGGCAGCGACTGGACCAGGCCGGACAACTGACTCACAAACTGGGTTCCAAACAGGGCAGCCACAATGATGAACGCCACAATCCCCGAACCACCGGTAACCGCCGTTGCCGCTCCGCGCTTCATTCCGTGTCGAATGAGGAAACCAATCGTCGGCTCCATCGCAATCGAGAGGAGCCACGCAAGCAGCAGCAAGAACAAGAAGTGGCTGACCGCGAAGAAGACCCACACCGCTGTGAGCCAGAGCGAAATGATGACGAGTAATAGGACCAGCGAGCGACGTAGCCGATCCTGATCAAATGCCACTTCAGTGACCACGGGTCGGTTGTCGACGGTACGCAGGATCGAACGTCGGCTCTTGCGTGTGTCCACTGTGCGGGTGACTGCGTCGCCGGCGGCGGGCGAACTGACTAGATCAGTCTCGGGACGTATCGGGTTCGCCCCTTCGGTGTTGCTCTTACGCCTCCACATGAGTACTCCCCAACCACCACGCGCACGATCGATCCGGTCATGAACTTAGGTCTATTGTCCATGCGGGCTACCAAGATCACTGCCGCCGCGCCTGAGAACGATGAAGGGCCCGACCCCGGTCTCGCGGATCAGGCCCTTCACGTGACGGCTATGCGCCGTTTGAACTGCTTGAACTACTTGAGCTAGTGGTTGCGGCCGGTCCGGACCGCCGCGGTGTGGGTCGCCCATCCCCACGCCGGTCTCGACCTTCACGAGTACGAAGTTCTTGTCGAGTTTCACGGTGGTCAGGCTGCCTTCGGCCTTGGTCATGTGGATTTCATACGCGGCATCCCCAGTATCGGTTTCAGCGCGAATGATGGTTTCGCCGGGGACCGCCGCAATCACCGTGGTCTTCGCCTTCGCGAGGTCGTCTCCGGTCAGCGCTTTCTCATCGGACCGCACAGAGGCTGCCCCGCCAGGACCCGGACGCCCCGATTGACGGGGCGTGATAGCCGGTGGCGTTGTAGCAGCGGCGGTGTCAGTGGTGGCAGCGCTGGCAACACTCTGGCCAGCCGACCTGTACGCCGCCGCTCGTATTCCTAGCAAAGGGCTGTGAAATCCCCACCCCGTGGGCCGCGACCATTTGCTATCGGAAAACGCCTGTATGGCCGAGGGAATAGCGCCCGGGCTGCGGGTACACAGCCAGGCCGTGAGGTCCCGACCCGACGCGAATCCGAGCTAGTAGGGCACCCGTGCTGGTGTTGATCGCGTAGACCTCGTGACTGAACCGA
>JBBRLC010000030.1:0-8818 GCA_038231595.1 Candidatus Nanopelagicales bacterium
ACATCGTCGAAGGACCGCGCTGGCATCCCGATCACCGCCATCGCGTCGCCCGTACGCATGACTTCCAGATGAAACCCTCGCGTGCGTGACCCCGGCAGCACCGCGCCCCAGACGCTAACCGCAACACCGCTCTCGACGCGGCGACCCGACCCCACGACGCCGGCGACACTCGCTCCGATCGTCGTCTTGGCGTCGACGGCTTCCGAGGCCGCTTCCAGACCACGCGCGGCATGAACAGGATCCGACGATTTCACCGCAATGATCGCGATATCCGGGCGAAGGTCGGCCCAACCAACGCGAGCGAGTTCAATGGCGCGGTGCGCGGTCTCGACAACATCGGTGCCCACCGCGAGACCTTCGCCCACGCGTTGCAGCGTTGATGCCGTCGAGTCTTGAGTCACGGGGTCGCTTGGTATGGGTGTTGTTGGTTCCGACGCGGTCTGCTGTCGGTCAGATCTTCTCGACCGTGACGGCGGTGCCGTACGCCGCAACTTCGTTCATGATGTCGCCAATCTCACCGGTGTCGAATCGCATGGCGAGTACGGCGTTGGCGCCGGCGGCATGCGCGGCGTACTTCAGTCGATCGACTGCTTCTTGGCGAGTGTCGGAGAGCAATTTGGTGTAACCCTTTGCTTCACCACCGAAGACAGTACGAAAGCTCGCACCCACATTGGAAAAGGCATTGCGGGCACGCACCGTGATGCCGAAGACCTCGCCGTGAACGTGAGTCACGCGGTAGCCGACGATTTCGTTGGTGGTCACCACCAAGATTGCGGGGCCGGAGTAGACGGCGGGGCCAGCGCCGATTTCGGCATCGGCTTGAGTCGTGATTGCACCCTGAACCTGATCTCCCCACCGCATGCCATCCCACCAACGGGTCTGGCTCGGGTTGGACGGGTCCGGGTACCAGCCAGGTGCGGGGGCGCCCGGAGCGACGGCGCCCGGCATACCGGTTTGCGGGTTCGAGGACATCGGTGGCTGGGTCATGGACCGAACGCTACTGGGCGACCCCGGTCGTACGCCGACTATGCCCACACCTCGCCCCACCCAGTTCGGTCCCTAGAGTGCGAGCCGTGTCGGAGTCCGGGTCGAGTCAAGGGTCGAGCCAAGGGTCGAGCCAAGGCTCGAAACTGCGACTGCATCATCGAGCGGCGGCGCGGATCCGGCGTACGCCGTTGTTGAGCGGGCTTCCACCCGAAGTCGCCGTCCTCACTTCGGTGTCGTTTTGCGTCGCGTTGGGTTTCGGCATCGTCGCGCCGGTTCTGCCGGTCTTCGCCCGCTCCTTCGACGTATCGGCCACCCAGGCAAGCGCCGTGATCGCGATCTTCGCGCTCGTTCGATTCATCGCCGCCGTGCCCGCCGGGTGGCTCAACGACAAGTTCGGTGAACGGGTGGTGCTCGCCGTGGGAATCGGCATCGTGGCCGCCTCGAGTTTCGTTGCGGGTTTGTCCACGTCGTACGTCCAATTGCTGGCCCTACGCGGTGTGGGTGGATTCGGTTCGGCCATGTTCACGGTGTCGTCGCTGGCCTTGCTCTTGCGCGTGACCGAGCCCGATCAGCGCGGCCGCGCTGCCGGCGCGTTCCAGGGTGGATTCCTGCTTGGCGGAATCACCGGGCCAGCTGTCGGGGGCCTCGTAGTTGCGTGGTCAATACGCGCACCGTTCTTTGTGTACGCCGCGACCCTGACTGTCGCCGTCGTCGTGGTGGTGACGTTGCTTGCGCGCACACAACTCAGCAATCCGGCCGACGCCGTTCCGGCCGCCGACGCCGCGCCGGAAGAGACCGGCTGGCAATCACTGCGGCGCGCGTTACGAAGTCGCGCCTACAGCACCGCGCTCGCCATTAACCTCGGCAACGGCTTCGTCGCGTTCGGTTTGCGTTCCGCTTTGGTGCCACTGTTCGTCGTCGAAGCGTTGCACTACGGCGCAACGTGGGTCGGCTTCGGTTTCCTTGTCGCCGCGGGGGTACAAGGACTCCTCCTGCTTCCCGCGGGTCGCATCGCGGACACTCGCGGACGGCGTACGGCGCTAATTCTGGGTACGTCGGCGGTCACGACGGGAATGTTGGTGCTGTCGTTTGGTGAAAACATCGTCGGCTTCTTCGTGGCGATGGCGATTCTCGGGGGCGGCACAGCTTTCCTTGGATCTGCGCCTGCCGCTGTTGTCGGCGATGTCGTCGGCGATGGACGCCGCGGCACCATCGTCGCGGCCTTCCAGATGACCTCAGACCTAGGTGCGATCGCCGGGCCGCTCATCGCGGGGGTGATCTACGACTCCACCGGTTCGTTCACGCTCGCGTTCTTGACCGGTGCGATTGTCTCGGTCATCGGGCTTTGCTTGGCGTCGACGATGCCAGAGACCTCGAAGGGTCCGAAGAAAGCCGACGCCCCCGTCCCCGCCGAACCCGTCGCCGAACCCGACGGCGAGTAGTCCCGGGTGAGTACGCCCGGTAACTAACTGACTTCGCCGAGCTCGACCAGTTCCGTGCGCAGGACTCTCATCGCCGCTTCGGGATAGTCCTCGGCCAATAGTCCAGCCGCAGCAAGGACGTACGCCTTATCAATCGCCAACGAAGCGTGCTGCGGGACGAGCCAACCCCCGACGAAATCGGTGCGCGCCGGACTGAGCATTCGCTCAAGTCGTAGGCGGTCAGCATGTCGAAACACACCTCCGCTTCCCACGACGAGTGAGACGTCACGCAAGTCACGCCCACGCGTACGAACACCGTCGACGCTGTCGTTGGGGGCGGCATGGCGACGAAGCGCCAACGTCAACGCAAGTCGTGCAAACTGCGCGTCATCATCACGAAATTGCTCAGCATCGTCGCTGGTGTCAGCCAGCAGATCGACGTGCTCGCTGCGCAGATGTGCCCCCGCACGAAGCCGACTTACTTCCCCCGCGTCAACATCGTTCAACAGTTGGGCGTCAACCGCTGCATCAACGACGCTCGTTGCGCTCCAACGCATTCCCAGGTCCCCCTCAACTGTGCGCGCGCGCCACATGACTTCGACGACCTCGCGGCGCAAGACCGACTCCTCGGGGTCGGGCGTGACGACGCTGTAAACATCGGTGGTCGCACCGCCGACATCAATGACGACAACGTCACCGACGCCGTCAAGCGAGCCCGCACCGTCGGCCAACAACTCGACGCCCGTGAGCACTGCGTCAGGTGTCGCAGCTCGTACGAGTCGAGGGAATTCAGCCTCCGAGGACAGGCCCTTGCCACCGATCACGTGGGTGATGAAGACGTCGCGAATTGTGGCGCGCGCTGGCCCCGGGTCGAGTATGCCGATGCGCGGAAGCACATTCGTTGTGGGCAGCGTCGTCATGCCCGCCGCGGTCAGAGTCGCGGTGATTCGATCGCGTACGTCGACATTGCCAGCGATGACGACAGGTACGCGCAAACCGGAACCTGCGAGCATCTCGGCATTGGCGAGTAGGACGTCGACGTTGCCGCCATCGGTGCCGCCGCATAGCAACACAATGTCCGGTTTCGAATCCTCCAATGCCGCCAACGCTGGCGGTTCAAGGACGCCGGTCGCGACGTGAACGACCTTGGCTCCGGCCGACAACCCGACTCGGCGCCCGGCTTCGGCAGTCACGATGCGTTCGTATCCCACGACCGCGAGGCGAAGTCCCCCACCTGCGGACGAACACGCGCGCACCTCATCAATGACAACGCCGGGAGTCTGAGCACCCACATCGGCGAGTACTCCGCGTACTCCATTCATCACATCGGTGTCGATCGTGGTGGGTTGCGATGCGGTCGCGAGAAGTACGCCGTTGTCGACGTCGATCAGGGCGACTTTGGTGAACGTGGAACCGACGTCAACGCACGCGATCGTGACCACCTTCGGCGGACGTCAGCCGAGTGCGTGTGCGAGATCGGCGAGCAGGTCGTCGATGTTTTCGATACCTACCGACAGCCGGACGAGATCGTCGGGCACCGCGAGGGGGCTATCGACAACGGATGCGTGAGTCATCCGGGCGGGGTGCTCGATCAACGACTCGACTCCACCCAACGATTCGGCGAGGGTGAAGAACCGAGTGCGATCACACACACGCAAAGCAGCCGCTTCCCCACCGACGACTCGGAACGACACCATCCCGCCGAAGTCCTTCATCTGTTTGACCGCAACGTCATGCCCGGGGTGATCGACCAACCCGGGATAGCGGATGTCGATGACCTTCGGATGGGATTGCAGGAGTTCGACCACGGCGCGCGCGTTGGAGCAGTGGCGATCCATCCGTACGCCGAGTGTCTTGAGGCCTCGAAGCACCAACCACGCGTCGAGTGGACCGGCAACTGAGCCCATCGCATTTTGGTGGAAGGCGAGTCGTGCTCCGAGTTCGGCGTCGCGACTGATCAGCGCGCCGCCAATGACGTCGGAGTGCCCGCCCATGTACTTCGTCGTGGAGTGCACAACGACGTCGGCACCGAGGGCCAGCGGTTGCTGCAAGTACGGCGTCGCGAACGTGTTGTCGATGACCAAGATCGCGTCGGCTGCGTGAGCGACGTCGGCCAAAGTCGCGATGTCAGCGATGTTGAGCAACGGATTGGTCGGGGTCTCAACCCAGACGATGCGAGTGCGCCCCGGAACGATCGCGGCCGCAACTGAATCGGGGTCGCTCAACCTCGCCGACGAATGGGAGAGGCCCCAGCGCTCATACACCTTCGCGAAAAGGCGATACGTGCCACCGTAAGCATCATCGGGCACGACCACATGATCGCCGGGTTTGCACACGGTTCTGAGCAGCGCGTCTTCGGCGGCGAGACCGGACGCGAAAGCAAGACCGCGAACGTCAGCGCGGCCGTCAGCAGGCAGTTCCGCGGACTCCAGTGCTGCGAGACATTCCTCGAGTGCGGTACGCGTGGGATTGGCACTGCGCGAATATTCGTATCCCCCGCGAAGCCCACCAACTCCGTCTTGTTTGTACGTCGAGACCTGATAGATCGGCGGTACGACAGCGCCCGTGCTGGCATCAGGCTCTTGACCGGCGTGGATCGCGAGAGTCTCGAAACCTATTCGCCGATCACTGGACTGGGGGTCGGTCACTGCTGCTCCTCGATGGCCCGGTCGGATGGGGGCCGTCCATCGTGAAGGCCACCGACCTGAGGCGGCCACCAAGTCGTTCGGCGTGAATTCCGACTGACCGTCGACGTCATGGGTGTCTCCTTTGACATGGCCGTCGATATCTGCGTGATCGTCTCCGTCACTGTGGTCCTCGACGCCACCACCACCGTCGAGGTGATTCTCGCCGTCGCTGTCATGGTCATCGGCACCGTGGGCGTCGTGACCTTCGATCTCGGACCAGTCGGTGATGTCCACGTTGAAGGTGGCTACGGCATCGCGCATCTGTTCGGCGAGCAGTGCGAGTTCAACCGCCGCCGATAGTGCCTGCTGGGATCCCACGGCGTACTGACGTGACACTTCGGAAACACTTTCCATCGCGGCCACCACTTGGTGAGAAGCGGATCGTTGCTGTTGCGTCGCGATCGAAATCTCGCGGGTCGCAGTTGTGGTTTCGTCGACCATCTCGGCGATGCGGTCCAGGGACCGTACGGCTTAGTCGGCGACACCTTGGGCGCGGCGTACTTCGTGAGTGCCTTCTTCGGAGGCCATCACAGTCTGTCCCGATTCATGCGCGATGCGAGCGACCAGTCCTTGGATTTCGCCAGTCGAGGTCTTGGCGCGCTCGGCGAGTTTGCGGATCTCAGCCGCGACGACGGCGAAGCCTCGACCGTGCTCGCCAGCACGCGCCGCTTCAATGGCCGCGTTCAAGGCGAGTAGATTTGTGCGTTCGGCAAGTTCATCGATGACGTCCAGAATGCGGCCAATCTCGCGACCGGTGTCACCGAGGGACACGGCTCGTTCGCCGATGGCGTCAACACGCGCGCCAACGACCTGCATGGCATCAACAGATGCAGCGACTGCTTGGCGGCCTTCTTCGGTGAGAGCCAACGTGTCGGTGGCCACTCGTGAGACTTGCTCGGACGTCGCGGCAATTTGTCCCGCCGTCGCTGCCAATTCCTCAATCGTTGCAGTTGTTTCCGCAACACCGCTTGCCTGCTGTTCAGCGGCGGTGGCCTGTTGACCTGACGCGGCTTGAAGTTCGACCGACGCCTGGGCCAGCGTTGTGCCTTGGTCTTGAACCTGCGCGACCAGGTCTCGCAGTCGCGCCAACGTGGAGTCGAAGGACGCCGCCATACCGCGGAGTTCTTCATCGTCGAATGACTCGACGGGTAGACGTACGCCTAAGTCGCCATCGGCAACTCGGGCTAGCGCGGAGCTCATCTCATCGAGTCGTGCGCGCATCTCGTCACGCGCTGCCATTGCCGCGTGTCGGGAAGCCTTGTTCGCGCGGGCGCGTCGCACCGCGAAGATGAGAGCGGCCAAAATCAAGGCAACCCCGAGGCCGAAGAGCAGAATCATGACTGGGGACTGAGAATCCCAACCGGTTGCAACTGCCGGCTGCGAGGACACGACGTACGCCGACCAGTCGACCGGACCGAGCACACTGGTGAGGAAACTGACGGGAGCGAAAGAGGAACGACGTCCGTCGATGACGACTTCGCCTGCTGCCGATGTCTGAGTGTCCGCAATGGCGAAGACAGGATCGACACCGCCGACGTCGTTGAAAGTCGTCGAACTGTCGGAGTCGGCGCGGAGCTCAACGCGGCCCTTCCGGGCATCGATGACGCGGACGTCGCCAGTGGTACGCCCAAGCGCGCTCAAGAGGCGGTCAGTAATGGCGCGGGTCGGCATTTCCACGACGACGTAGCCAACGACCTGTTTGTCGATGCCGCTGACAGTTCCGGCCGTCCGAACAACCGTGCCCGAGTGCGTCGTCGGCAGCCATGAGGTCGTTGGCCCGGAGGTGTACACCTGACCGAAGACCAACGGCGATGGCGCGCCGCCGAGTTTGTCCAACGGCTTCGTGGCTCGCAGTTCGCCTTGCGTCGCAATCGATCCATTGTCGATACGCAGGAAGGGTTGGCCTTGGGTGTCCATCAGGGTGACGTTCGCGACGAGGTCGCGGCGTACGGCGAACAACCCGTTGAGGACGCGCACTACGTCATCGTGAACGCGCGTGATCTGTGCGGTCGGGGAATTGAGGACTGCTTTGAGGCCACCGCGGGTTTCGAGATAGTCGAGCAGGCTGCGGTCGCGCATCACGAGTGCCACCGACACGCGCGCCTCTTCCACCGTGCGGCTCATTTCGGTGCCAGCTCGTTCAGAGACAGAGGCGACGGCAACGCTTTGTTGAGTCTCGGCGGCGTGTGCAGCGCCGGAGTCGCGAACAGCAAGCACTGCGGACGCAGCGACGCAGGCAACGCCCGCGAGGGCAAGCGGCGCCGCGAATCGGTGGTTGGTGCGCACGATCACTCCTCATCTCGAACTCGGCACGGCACGGCACCGTCCCAAATACGGACATCACGACCGGGCAGTCCTGGAGTTCGTCGGCCAGTTGGGCCGAAAGGTTGAGCCGTGCGGGTCACAAAAATCCCGTGAACGAGGCGTCACGCTCATTTCCGGTGCGATCAGGCTGCCGCCCGACCCCCTATATCGCTGGCCCGGGCGTGTTTCCGGTTCGCAGAGGCGCCGTTTATCGGGTATTCGGGCTTTGGTCCCCGCCGGCCGGATAAGCGCCATGGGGCGACGTGTCACGATTCCGTCATCTCTTCGGGGTTGCGGCGAACGGTTCGTACAGTGAGGCTGGGACCATGTTTGACATGTTGTTCGGCCGGTCAGCGAAGTCCACGATGGTGTCCCCCGAGGCGGCCCTGCCGGGTCGAGCCGAGCGGACGTACTCGATCCCGGAGAAGCACGCGGTCCTCGGCAGCCCCATGCTCGGCCCGTGGCCGGGCGCGGAGGTGCTGTACGTCGCGATGGGTTGCTTCTGGGGAGCCGAGAAGCGGATGTGGCGACTCGACGGAGTTGTCTGCACCGCGGCCGGATATCAAGGTGGGATGACGCCGAATCCGTCATACGAAGAAGCCTGCACCGGCCGTACCGGTCACACCGAAGCCGTGTTGGTGGCGTACGACCCGGCCAAGATTTCGACGCTTGATGTCCTGCGGTGCTTCTGGGAAAACCACGACCCGACGCAGGTCTATCGCCAGGGCAACGACGTGGGGACGCAGTATCGGTCCGCGGTCTACTGGACCAACCCCGAGCAAGAACGCTGGGTGGAAGCGACGCGTACGGCGTACGACGAGGTGTTGCGCGCGCGAGGCTTTGACCCGATCAGTACCGAATCGGCGTCGGCCGAAGAGCGACCGTTCTTTTACGCCGAGGCGTACCACCAGCAATACCTTTACAAGAACCCGAACGGCTACGACTGCCACTCGCTCACTGGGATCGCGCTGCCCGACGTGAAACTTCCGGCGCTCTAATCCCGCCCAGCGCTGACTCCCGCGCAAGGCACCCGACGGCGTTACGTGATGAGAACTCGCCGCCCGCTATCGACGCATCTGGCGCGCGTAAGTGGCTGCCAAGGTGATCTGCTTCGATGGCCTTGTGAGCATCGAGGACCGGTCTCATTGAGCTGAAACGGATTTCGCGTCGGGCTGGTCACAGACCGAGTGCAGTTTCGTCCGGACCCACGGCCACGCCGCCGGAGACCCGAAACAGTCGTCTGCGTCGGCGGGGCCACTCGACTGATTGCAGAAGCAGTGCGGTGCTGGTCAAAGTGGCGACCAGCGCAACAAACACCCCATAGTTACCGATCCATGGAGAACCTTGGATCGGCCATAGCAGTCGAACGCCCGGCGACCCTTCAGCTATATCCCGGAGGAAGTGCAGCAGCACGCCCGA
>JBBRLC010000031.1:0-8599 GCA_038231595.1 Candidatus Nanopelagicales bacterium
CTTGGGCAATCTCGACGGGCGCGAGCCAGTGTTGCGATCCGGCGCACGACCGGGCCACGTAGTCGCGATGTCGGGGCGACTCGGGTACGCGGCCGCGGGTTTGTCGGTTCTCTCGCGAGGATTCCGTTCGCCGCGTCGCCTCGTCGAAGCTCATCGTCGGCCGCTCCCGCCGTACGACTCCGGTCCTTTAGCGGCAACTGCGCGTGCAACGTCGATGATCGATGTGAGCGACGGGCTAGTGGCCGATCTCGCTCACGTTGCCCACTCATCGGATGTGGTGATCAACCTCGAGTCCGCGTTGTTGCCGATTGGCGATTCTTTGGTTGATGCTGCTGCGGCATTCACGCTCGACCCGCTGAGCTGGGTGCTCACTGGCGGGGAAGATCACGCATTGGTGGCAACTTTTCCGCTTGATGTCGTCGTACCGGCGGGCTTCGTTGTCGTCGGTTCGGTTCTGGACCGTGGCGACGGTGATGCGCAAGTTCTCGTTGACGGTCGACCGTACGAGGGTGTTACGGGTCACGATCACTTTCGCTAACTGATCTCCGCTTCTCCGCTCCTCCGCTTCTCTCCTCTCTACTTTTCTTGTCCGCAATGCGCGTCCAGGTCGCACGACTTCGTCGATCAAAGTTAGGTTGATCGCATGAGCGACACGGCTTCCCCACCGAGGGTTCTTACGATCGCGGGATCGGACTCCGGTGGTGGCGCGGGAATTCAAGCCGATCTGAAAACGATGCTCGCCCTCGGATGCCACGGAATGAGCGTGGTCACCGCTGTCACTGCCCAAAATTCTTTGGGGGTGCAAGGGGCGTGGGAGATTCCAACTGACGCAGTGAGGGAGCAATTTCGCAGCGTGGTTGATGACATCGGAGTCGACGCCATCAAGACGGGGATGCTTTCGAGCGTGGCCATGGTCGAAGTGGTGGCCGGATTACTGGAGTCGCTTCCCGACGAGATACCCATCGTGGTCGATCCCGTGGGTGTGTCGAAACACGGCGACCCGTTGCTGGAATCGGATGCGGTCGCGACGGTCCGGGCCCGAATGCTGCCCCTCGCAAGTGTGGTGACTCCGAACCTGCACGAGGTCGAACTGCTGACCGGCTACGTAATCCGAGACGAAAGTGACCAACTCACCGCGGCGAAAGCCTTGCTGGACCTGGGGCCAAGTTGGGTCCTCATAAAAGGGGGGCACCTCGCCGGCGACGCGGTCGACTTGCTCACCGACGGTCGCAGTGAGTACGAGTTTCGCGCAACCCGGCTCGACAACCATCACACCCACGGGACTGGCTGCACATTGGCAAGCGCGATCGCGTCGTACTTGGCCATCGGTCATGACATGCCCACATCCGTGGCATTTGCGAAGGACTATGTCACCGGCGCAATTGCCGGTGGGTTCAAGATGGGTCTGGGAATCGGACCGGTACGCCACGGCTGGCAGTGGACCGAGAATGAGAACGGCACTCGCTCACCGGTGAGGTGGGAGGGCTAGGCGCGGACGACCTTGCCGGCCTTGATGCACGAAGTGCAGACGTTCAGTTTCTTGGGAGTCTTTCCCACCATGGCACGCACGGACTGGATGTTGGGATTCCAGCGACGCTTCGTACGGCGGTGCGAGTGCGAAATGCTGTGCCCAAAACTGGGGCCCTTGCCGCACACGTCGCAGTTGGCAGCCACGGTGAACTCCGTACGTCTCGAGGGGGTCGGTCTGGGAACTATGTGCCAGGCGGGACCGACAGACCATCCGCGCAGGCGACCCGCACAGGTTACCGGGCGTACTCACGCTGAGCCAAACCGGGCACACGTCGAGGCTAGGGTGGCCGCGTGCCTGCCGCTGGTAACCCCGCGCCGAGCGCCGTCCTGGACCGCTTGGCGCTGCTGACCTGGGCGCATCTGGGATTGGTCTCACTCGGTCGGGCACGGGCCAGGATCGATGCCCTCAACGTTTTCCCGGTCCCCGATGGTGACACCGGAACCAACCTGTATCTGACCGTGGAGGCTGCTGTCGCCGCCGCCGACGCGGAGGGATCCAGCGAGATCGCCGCCCTCGCGCGGAGTCTCGCCCGGGGCGCGCTACTCGGAGCGAGAGGCAATTCGGGGGTGATTCTCAGCCAAATTGTTCGCGGCATGTCTGACGAATTTGGCCGGGTGGAAGTCATTGACGGTTCAAGTCTGGCCCGCGCCCTCACCCGAGCCGCTGACGCGGCGTACGCCGCGGTCGAACGTCCCCTCGAAGGAACGATCTTGACGGTGGCGCGCCAAGCCGCAGATTCCGCGACGGCCGCGGCAGCTGATGCCGGTGCCGGGTTGATCGAAGTGATCGGCGCGGCACGGGCCGCATCACATGCGGCGCTAGCCGCCACGACCGGCCAATTGGAGGCGTTGCGCCGCGCCGGAGTTGTGGATGCCGGGGCCGCCGGACTCGTGGTCTTGATCGACGCGTTGGAGGAAGTTCTCACCGGCGTACATCGAGGTGACGGTGAGGCTGACTCGCTCGCGACCGCCGCACCGGCAGAACCGCACGACGTCGACGACGCGACGTACGACGGGCCGCCCTACGAAGTCATGTTTTTACTCGACGCCGACGACGAGGCCGTTGCGACCTTGCGGAGTCAACTCGGCGCGCTTGGCGATTCCCTGGTTGTGGTCGGTGGCGATGGCATATGGAACGTCCACGTCCACGTCGACGACGCGGGTGCTGCGATTGAAGCCGCGATAACCAATGGCCGACCCCACAAGATTCGTGTCACACATCTGATCTCGCAGAATGCCGGGCGTCGCGCGGATCGAGTGGGTTTGCGAGGTCGCGGCGTGGTGGTAGTTGCTCACGGGAGCGGGGTCGCGCAGTTGGCGTCGGGCTGCGGAGCTCGCGTTGTGAGGGCACAGGCCCGAATCCGCCCTTCGACTGGCGAACTTCTCGACGCGGTTCACGCCACGGGAGCGGGGGACGTGGTGATTCTTCCGAGTGATTCCGACACTCAGGCCGTTGCCATGGTCGTGGCTTCCGAGGCTCGCCATGTCGGCATCAGAGTTGCAGTGATTCCCACGCGATCGGTCGTACAGTCTTTGGCCGCTCTGGCCGTCCACGATTCATCGGTCTTCTTCGATAGCGACGTTGTCGCAATGACGCGTGCCGCGAGCTCCACCCGGTACGCCGCGCTGACGGTGGCCGTGCGAGAGGCTGTGACATCAGCGGGTATTTGCCAAATCGGGGACATTCTCGGACTCGTTGAAGGAGACATCGTCGAGTTGGGCGACGATCTTTCCGACGTGGCGCAACGAGTGCTGACTCGGATGATGGCGGTGGGCGTCGAACTGATCACGATGGTCACCGGCGACGAATGTGATCCCTTGATGGTCTGCGAGTTGGAGGAATGGCTGCGCCACAACTTTGTCGGGATTGACGTCGTGACGTACGACGGTGGCCAACCACTCTGGCCACTCATCCTCGGCGTTGAGTGACTCGGCGCACCATTGACCACCCCCGACACACCGCTGAGTCGAATCATTGGTGGTACGACTGCCAAGGCTCTAGAAAAGTCGCTCGGCCTTATCAGCGCCGACGATTTGTTTCGTCACTACCCGCGCCGCTACGCCGAGCGAGGCGAACTGAGCGACTTATCTTCGCTCGTCGTCGATCAGTACGTGACGGTGATGGCCGAAATTCTCAGAGTTACGACTCGTCAGATGGCGGCGCGACGGGGGAGCCTGACCGAGGTGGTCATCAGCGACGGGCAGGGGACGATGAGTCTCACGTTCTTCAAGCAGCCATATCGCGAACGCGAGTTGCGACCGGGCCGGCGAGGTCTGTTCTCCGGCAAGGTCGGTTCCTACCGGGGGACTCGACAATTGACGCACCCGGACTATCTCCTGCTGCCCGATGAAGATGACGTCACCATTCTCGACGAATCGGCAATTGCCGGCGTAGATACCGATACCGCGGATGCTTTCGCGAACGCGTTGATCCCGGTTTATCCCAGTAGCGGGAAAGTGACCACGTGGATGATCGGTCGAGCAGTCGCGTTGGCGCTGCACAACGTTGATGACATCCCCGACCCACTTCCTCCCGATATTCGACTCGCCCATGGGCTGGTGTCGTTGCGCGACGCGTATCAGTTGATTCATGAACCCAAGAGCCGCAACGACATCGCTATTGCCACGAAACGCTTGCGTTGGGAAGAAGCGTTTGTGCTGCAGACGGTGTTGGCCCAGCGGTCTGCGGCAGCGCGAGCAATGCCAGCCGTGGCACGCAACGCGGTCGAGGGAGGTCTGGTTGCGGCGTTCGACTCCCGGTTGCCCTTCGTACTGACTGCGGGTCAGGTCGAGGTCGGCGAGGTGTTGTCGATGGAACTTGCTCGCGTTCACCCGATGCATCGGCTCCTTCAGGGGGAGGTGGGTTCAGGCAAGACCGTGGTTGCCTTGCGCGCGATGCTCGCCGTCGTTGATGCCGGAGGCCAGGCCGCGCTACTGGCGCCGACAGAAGTGTTGGCTCACCAGCACGAACGGTCAATCACGAATCTGCTGGGGCCGTTGGCACAACGAGGATTGTTGGGCGGCTCGGAGATCGGCACGCGGGTCACTCTGCTCACGGGTTCACAATCGACGGCCACGCGCCGCAAGGCGATGCTCGACGTCGTGTCCGGTGAGGCGGGGATTGTGATCGGAACTCACGCGCTCTTGCAGGAGAAGGTTGAGTTTCACGATTTGGGCTTCATCGTTGTCGACGAGCAGCATCGCTTCGGTGTGGAGCAGCGTGCCGCACTAGCCGCGAAGTCCCGCGACGATGTTCGACCTCACGTGCTGGTGATGACCGCTACTCCCATTCCGCGAACAATTGCTATGACGGTCTTCGGGGATCTCGACGTTTCCACCTTGGCCGAGATGCCAGTTGGTCGGTCGCCCATCGAGACCCACGTTGTTCCCGCGCTGGAACGACCGAACTACATCCAACGGACCTGGGCGCGCATCGTTGAGGAGGTCCGCGCCGGTCGTCAGGCGTACGTCGTCTGCCCCCGCATCGGCGAGCAGGGATCTGCGAGCGAGGACGTCGGGATCGAATTCAATGACGGGCCAATCGACGACGACCTCGATGCTGGATTCGTCCCTGAGTCAGCCGACACGCGACCTCCTCGGTCAGTTCTTGAGACGGTGACCCGATTGCGGGAAGGACCCCTTGCCGATGTGCGCGTCGAGGTCATGCACGGACGGATGTCCTCCGAGGACAAGGACGCCGTCATGCACAGGTTCTATGCAGGCCCGGATGCCGCGGACGGAATCGACGTTCTGGTGTCAACGACAGTGATTGAAGTGGGCGTCGACGTCCCCAATGCCACCGTGATGGTGGTCCTCGACGCGGAGCGGTTCGGCGTATCCCAACTGCATCAACTGCGTGGGCGGGTCGGCCGTGGAACGCAGGCGGGGCTGTGTCTCTTGGTGACGGACGCGCCGGTGGACTCGGCTGCGCGTACGCGGCTAGAAGACGTCGCAGGGACTCTCGACGGCTTCGCGCTCTCGGAACTGGATCTAAAGAATCGACGTGAGGGCGACGTTCTCGGCGCGGTTCAATCGGGGCGCAAGTCGAGTCTGAAACTGCTGTCCGTCTTGCGCGACGGGGACGTCATCGCCGATGCACGCGAGCAAGCGATTGCGTTGATCCACCAAGATCCCCAGTTGTCCAACCACGCTGCGCTGCGCGAGTTCGTGGCGCGACTCGTTGATGACGAACATGCGGACTTCCTGGAGAAATCGTGACCCGGATCATCGGCGGGACTGCCCGAGGACGGCGGCTTCTCGTTCCGCCCACGGGGACCAGACCGACGTCGGATCGAGTACGTGAGGCGTTGTTCAGTTCGTTGGAATCACAATTGGGCGGGTTGAGTGGCGTACGCGTGCTGGATCTGTACTCCGGCTCCGGAGCGATCGGCTTGGAAGCCGCCTCAAGGGGTGCCGTGGCTGTCACTCTGGTGGAAAACGATCGAGGCGTTCTCACGGTCCTGCGCACAAACGTCGAGAACATTGGTGTGAGTGGCATCGTCGTCGTCGGGCAAGACGTGGGTCGCTGGGCAGATCAGCCGTGCCCGAGCCCCACCCTTGCGTACGAAGCCGTGTTGTTGGATCCGCCGTACGAGCTCACCGCTCACGACGTCCAGATGGTGCTCGCCGCCCTGGCGATCCACGGCTGGCTCGTTGACGAAGCGGTCGTGGTGGTTGAACGGCCGCGTCGAGATCCCGGCTGGACGTGGCCCGCTGGCTATGCCGCCATTCGGGACCGGACATACGGAGACACCGTCTTGCGAAGCGCGCTTTGGTACCGTCGCGACGGCGATTAGGTGATCGGCACGACCCCGGACCGCCGATTCTTTCGCAGTGAGCAGTTCGTGAAACCTGACCGACCTGGAGGAGGCGGCGTGCGCAAGGCTGTGTGTCCCGGCTCATTCGACCCGGTCACCAACGGGCATCTCGACGTGTTCACGCGTGCGGCGCAACTCTTTGACGAAGTCACCATCGCGGTCTTGATCAACAAAACCAAGGCGTCGATGTTCACTGTCGCGGAGCGCATCGAGATGCTGGAAGAATCCGTCGCCGGGTTGGGCAACATCAAAGTTGAGGCATTTCACGGATTGCTCGTCGACTTTTGCCGCTCGCGCCAAATTCCGGTCATCGTGAAAGGTCTGCGAGCAGTCAGCGACTTTGACTACGAGTTGCAAATGGCGCAAATGAACCATGGGCTCACCGGTATCGAGACTTTGTTTGTCTCCACGAACCCGCTCTACAGCTACTTGTCATCGTCATTGGTCAAGGAAGTGGCAACCTTCGGCGGGGACGTGTCAACGCTGGTCCCTGACCTCGTACTCACTCGAATTAAGGCAAAACTCGCCGAGCCCGGCGATCGCTGACCGAGCTAACGGAGGATCACGTGGATGTGCACGACAAGCTCGACGAGCTCTTTGGGCTGGTCGAGGGCGCGCGCGGAATGCCCCTGTCAACGTCGTGTTGGGTTGACCGCCCGGAAGTTCTGGACTTGCTCGACCAGATCCGCGAGTTGCTGCCACGTGACCTCTCTCAAGCGGATCGAGTACTCGCGGAGCGTGACTTAATCATCGATGAGGGGCGCCGTACGGCCGATCACCTGGTCGAAGAAGCGCGGGTCGAGCAAGCCCGATTGGTCGGGGACCACGAGGTCTATCAATCGGCACTGGTCGAGGCCGATGCCGTCCGCGGCGAAGCCGCTGACGAGGCCAGTCGCATGCGCCTCGAGGTCGATGACTACGTCGATGCGAAGTTGGCTAACTTTGAGTACGCCCTGGACAAGACGATCCGGGCCGTCCAGAACGGTCGGGACAAGATCCGCGGCCGACACGAGTACGACTCACTTGCCGATGCCCCAGACCTTCGCGGCGACCAGGACTTGCGCGACGACCCCGATTCACGCGACGACCGCGACGCCTAAGGACGCAGCCCTGCGGCCGAGCAAGGTCCGGATTGGGCGTACGGCGAGGGCTCGGTTACCCTGTCCCGTCGGTCTCCGCGAGACCGCGTTCCGTCGTGCCTGCACCGTTGAAGGGCAAAGTGTCCGGCCTGGACCCGCGTAACCCGCTCGTACTTGACGTACGAGAGTTGGGTCGACGCGCGGGAGCCATGTCGAACCTCACCCGCACGGTGCCAGCCCCGCCGGATCTCGGCGTCGCGGTGATCGGTGTCCCGGAGGGCTCTGATCTCGAGTTAGCAGTACGGCTCGAATCGGTCATTGATGGTGTGCTTCTCACCGGGACGGCCCACGTGCACGTCGAAGGTGAATGCAGCCGCTGTTTGGACCCGGTGTCCGCTAGCCAAGACATCGAGTTTCAAGAGTTGTTCCTCTACCCCACGACGGACTCGCGCGGTCGTCTCACTCACCAAGAGCAGCCCGACGAGGAACTGCCGACGCTCGAGGATGACTTGCTTGACCTCGAACCGACATTGCGCGACGCGGTGGTGCTTGCGCTACCTATCGCGCCGGTGTGCCGGGTGGACTGTCCTGGCCTGTGCCCGCAGTGCGGGTTCCGGCTGGTGGAGGACCCCCAGCACCAGCACGACCAGGTTGATCCGCGTTGGGCAGCGCTGCAGGCGATGCTCACCGCAGACGCCACCGAGACCGATGCCGGTTCGCCGGCCGACCAGGAAGAGGGTTGACCCGTGGCCGTTCCCAAGCGGAAAACCTCGCGAAGCAACACTCGTCACCGTAGGTCGCAGTGGAAGACTGCCGCGCCGACGCTGACCGCGTGTGACCGCTGCCGTGAGCCAAAGCTGCCCCACACGGCGTGCTCGAACTGCGGCACGTACGCCAAGCGCCAGATTCTCGACGTCTGATCTCGAGAGCGATGAGCGCCCCGAGTTCGGGGCACGCGGGCGGGTCAACCCCCGTCCGCATTGCCCTCGATGTACTGGGCGGAGATGGTGCTCCCGAGGTCGTGGTCAACGCCGTACCTCTGATTCTGCAGAGGTCGCCCGGCGTACACCTCGTCCTCGTAGGCCCTGTCAACGAAATCCGCCTCGGCCTCACTTCGGTGGGTATCGATCTCGATGCCGAGCCGCGTATTTCCGTGTCGGCATCCAGTCGCGC
>JBBRLC010000032.1:0-8555 GCA_038231595.1 Candidatus Nanopelagicales bacterium
CCGACAACGGAGCCGACACCGTGCACCGTGAACGGCAACGTCCCGCGGCCGTCATCGCTCACTCGTACGCCAAGTGCGCGCAGACTCTCGATCGTTGTTGACATCGGACGTACACGTGCATGCGGATCACCATCGAATCGCACGTCGCCAGCGGCAAGAGCGGCCAACAACGGGACAAAGCGCATGACGGTGCCGGCCAAACCACAATCGACGTGAGTCGGTCCACGAAAAGTCTCAGGGGAAATCAAAAAATCCGGAGCTGCCGCATCAGCGCCTTCGACATCGTTGATTCGGGTTCCGAGATTTTCTAGCGCTTGTCTCATCAAGAACGTGTCGCGCGCGTGAAGTGGCGCATTGATTCGCGAGGGTCCAGCAGCCAACGCACTGAGTACGAGCGCTCGTGCGGTCTGAGATTTGGATCCGGGGACGACAACGGATGCGTTGATTGGACCCGGCGCACTTGGCGCGGACCACACCTGTTCCCGGCTTGCCACCTGCAGAGTCTAGCGAGCGAGGTCGGGTGAGCGGGTCGGTCATTTCGGCTTGCCGTTTCGATTGCCGTCAGCGTGCGGCATGCTCAGCGTCATGTGTGGTCGATATGCCGCGAGCCGTAACCCCGACGAGCTGGTAGAGATCTTCGAGGTTGACCCACCACCGACAGGGAAGAGCGTCGAAGAGTTGCGCGCTGACTACAACGTTGCGCCGACGAAAAAGGTGTACGCCGTGATCGAACGATCCGCAGACATGTCGGACAAGTCGGCTCAGTCGACGAAGACGTCGAAGGCCACGAAGGAATCCCAGTCATCGAAGAGATCGAAGTCTGCGGAGCCATCGGGGGTGGTCGACGGTCAGATTCGCCGTCAACTGCGGGTGGTGCGCTGGGGTCTTGTCCCGTCCTGGGCGAAGGATCCGTCGATCGGTTCAAAAATGATCAACGCCCGGATGGAGACGGTGGCGGAAAGGCCGGCGTACAAGCGCGCGTTCGCGCGACGTCGTTGTCTGCTCCCTGCCGACGGATACTTCGAGTGGTATTCGCCGACGTCGTCAGAGGCGCCGAAGGGGCGCGGAGGAAAGCCGCTGAAGCAGCCGTACTTCATCTGCCCGCGCGATGGCGGCGTCCTCGCAATGGCAGGTCTTTACGAGATCTGGCACGACAAGACTCGAGAGGATGACGACGAACTCGCGTGGCTCTGGACCGCGACGGTTCTGACGACGACGGCCGAGGATTCACTCGGACGTATTCACGATCGGATGCCGCTGTTTGTCGAGCCCGCTCAATGGGCGCGATGGCTCGACCCGCAACTCGCTGACCTCGAAGAAGTCAGCACCGTGTTAGTCCCGGCCGCTCCCGGGCAGTTGAAGGCGTACCCGGTGTCAACAGCGGTGAACAGCGTGCGCAACAACGGCCGCGAACTGTTAGATCCCCTTCCGCCAGACGAGGTGGCAGACGATGCGCTGTTCTGAGTGACGCAATGGCGAGTGCGACATCACGTCAACTCGTAACCACAAGTCTTGGGGTCGCTGCCGTGCACATCGATCGATGTGCACCGGCGCTTGACCCCAGGATTGCGCTGATCCTCGGCCATGGTGCCGGACGCGGCAGCGATAGTCCCGATCTCGCGGCGTTAGCGGGGGCACTGCGCGTTCGTGACATCACGGTGGTCAGAGTCGACTAACCGTGGGTGATTGCGGGTCGGCGCATCGCGCCTCGTCCCGAGGTTCTCGATCAGGGGTGGCTCGATGTGCTGGAACATCACGCCGTCCGAAAAGCGCCGCAGGTCCGTGATCATCGTCGGGGGTCGATCCGCGGGTGCGCGAGTGGCATGCCGTACCGGTTCGCCGATCTTCGTGCGATGGTCGCAGCGGGCGAGAGCGGAGGCCCCCGATCTGCTGGTGAACTACGTCACCGGCTTCGCCCTCGAGGCGAGTTCACCAGCCGCAGGGCACACGAAATCCACGGGGTAAGGCGTAATCGAACCGATAGGGAATGCCGCGATTGCTCACGGTGTTCCCAGGAACGTGCCCACCGACGTACTCGACCGGATCGCCGTGGCAGGCGGGGGTCGGCAACTACGGCTAGTCTCACGTGAGATGTCTGATCTTAAGAACGCCGAGGCGCACGACTCCGGCCACACCGATTCGGTGCCCTATATTGCCGATGACGAGGCCTCCAGGGTCGCAAGCGACGAAACACCCGAGCAGCGCGACGCGCGTTTTGAACACGATGCGTTGCCGTTGCTCGATGCGCTGTACGGCGCGGCGCTGCGGCTGACTCGCAATCCAAGTGACGCCGAGGACTTGGTCCAGGAGACCTTCGCGAAGGCGTACTCGTCGTTTCATCAGTTCCGACCAGGCACCAACTTGAAAGCCTGGCTCTATCGGATCCAGACCAACAACTTCATCAATACCTATCGCAAGCAGCAACGCGAGCCGCTGTTGTCATCGACCGACGATGTCGAGGACTGGCAGATGGCGAAGGCTGAGAGCCACACCTCCTCAGGGTTGAAATCCGCGGAAACCGAGGCGCTGGAAAATCTCCCGGACGAGGACATTCGCGCGGCGATGTTGGCGATCCCCGAGGATTTTCGTACCGCGGTCTATCTCGCTGACCTGGAGGGCTTCTCCTATAAGGAAATCGCCGACATCATGGAGACGCCTGTCGGTACGGTGATGTCGCGACTGCACCGAGGGCGACGTCAATTACGAGACTTGCTTGAGGACTACGCCCACGAGCGCGGATTCGTGGTCGTTAGGTCAGGCGCTCCGAGTGCTGTGCCAACGTCGGAGGAGGCGTCATGAGTTGCGGAAAGCCCCACGCCCATGACTGCTCCGAAGTTTTGCGGCGCGTCTACACATTCATCGATGGCGAGGCCACGTCCGCGGATTGTGTGTGGATCCAAGAACACCTCGACGAATGTGGGCCCTGTTTGCAGGAGTACGGCATCGACAGGAAAGTGAAGGAACTCGTCTCCCGCGCGTGCGGACGCGACCCAGTGCCTCAGGACGTACGTGATCGAATGCTCGGACGAATCAGCACCATTCGTACGACGACGGTCATTCAAGGCGACGCTGGCTACTCGGCTGGTCGCGTCGAAATCACCCGAGTCCAGTTCGACCAGGAGTAGTCGGGTCGACTGACAAGGAAAAGGCCCGTACCGCAGAGGTACGGGCCTTTCGCTTGCATTTGATCAGGCGTTGGGGCGGTTGCCGTGGTTGGCGCCGCTCTTCTTACGGGTGCGACGCTTGCGCGCTCGCTTGCTCATGGGGTGCTCCTTATTCGACTGGTGGCAATAGTCCCACATCCGGGCGTACCCCCTCGCCACTGGGGAAGTTGAACTGCCTCTGGTGCCCTGAGGGGCACGTTCATCGATGGGGTTGGGTCAGCCGGCGAGGCGGCGGTTCACGGCCGCTAGGACCGAGCGGGTGACCGCATCCTCGACATCCCCGCGTACGAGAGCTGAACCACAAAGGACCTGCTCACCAAGGCGCGGGATCGACAGCGTGAGGACGGTGAGGGCGACCTCACGAAGACCGACTTCGACAAGTTGTGCCGACTCGACGTGGCTGGATATGCCGAGCAGTTCACTGAGGGATTGCAGCGTGGCTTGCGCGACGATGCGTGGGCGATGGATCGGTGCGCCGGGACCAGTCGCGACGCCGGTGAACAAGGTGCCTTCGATGGTGACATTGACGGTGACTTCTGTTTCGCCATCGGTGGTGCGCACGCTGATCGACGTGAGGGCGGGTCGCGGCGTCAAGAAGTCGTCGTCGACATCATCGCCATCAATGCTCCCGAGATCGGGTACGACCGAGATCACCGGAACCCCACTTTGTTCCGCCGTCGCGGCCACGCTCGCTGCTAACGCAGGATCGCCGATTTGGACGACACTGACGATTCGGTGATCAAGGTCAAGGTCGAACTGCGCCATTGCGACTGATTGCACATCGCGCACGACCTGCTTCGCGGCTTTGCCGGGGGCGGCGAGCACGTGGACTTCGGTCGGTTTTGCATCCGGACCGGTCACCACGCTGGCCGCGCGAATCCCCGGCACCTGCCGGAGTGCTTCCTCGAATTCGGGGAACATACGCAGGGCGGCCATCGGGGGGTCCTCCAGTAGATCGTGGGCGGGCGTTTTTGTTGAAACGTTGGTGTTGCTACTGCGGCAAATCTGGGTGACCTGGTGCGTTCCGAGTAGACCCGACTACCGCCGGTGGAACTGACGGTGCCTTGACGGTAAGCCCGGCGATGAGCAGGCGCCGTGACACCACGCCGGAGGGAGACTCAGCCGTATCGAGGGATTCCGGCGCTTTTGTTCTCACCAGTGGTACGTCGTCGGGTAGCGCCGAGACTTGATCGGCTACTGAGGGTGGTGGTGGCATAGGCGGTGATGGCCTAGTGGGCGGAGTGGTTGCGACTCGAGAACTGGTGGTAAGCCCATGTTCTGCAACGAGGACCGGTTCCCAGGCGTGCTGAGCTTGTTCGAGTCCAAGCTCGGTGGCGGCATCGGCTTCGTCGAGGGCGACCAAAATTCGGGGTAAGACTTGGGCAAAATATTCCGCCTGGGCCGCCATTCCCTGGCGCTGCCACCAGCGCAGCGTCCGAGCCAGACTGGCATCGATCTGATGGGTGTTCTCCGCTTCCGCCAGGACCTGATCGAACTGCTCACCGACGGGGTCCTCACGCATGGACGACAGCAGGGCGATGAGATCTGCGAGGGCTTTGCTCGCTCGCCCCTGCCCGCCGCTCACGTCTGGCTCCCTGGTGCGGTTCGACCCCCCGCCGAACTACGCCTTGCCAGCGTAGGGGGCGCTCACCGTGCGGTGATGTAGGCGGGTCAACGTTGCTCCGATCGGGTCGGATGTCGACTACGGAGCGTGTTCGGAGGGTCGAATTTCGGTAACTTTCTGTGCAAAAGCCCGGAAGTCGGCCCGTAACGGTTGGGAATTCACCGGGTTGTGACCAGTACGGACTTGACGTCGGCCGCCTGCGTCGGGTGACACTGGTGGGCAGGCCAAATTTCTCATATCTCCGCTCAGCGCGATTGTGGGTCTCAGGGGCCAACGAGGGATACGGTGGGCATGACGCCGGGGGGCGTCGACAATCGACTTCGCGTCGGTCATTGCACGGGGATAGACCCAGGGGCGCCTTGAGCGCCCCTTATTGCGCACGCACCGGAACACAACTGCACAGCGGCAGGATCGGGATCGGCAGCGCTCGTTCAGAGCACGGTTACTGCACGAAACACCGCGTCGACCCCCGCGGCCCATGGGCGCGCGGGGTCCCACGACGCAACCAGCACAACCGTTTGGCCCCCAGCGAAGCGGATCACGCATTGGCAATTAGCGGTGCCAGTGACGCGAATTCAGGGGTTGATGCCCGTATGAAGAAGGTGATCTCGGTCATGGAGCGCATGCTTACCGTTGCGTCTTGGAAGATCTGACAAAGACTTCCTCGCATGACTGAAGTCTGAGCTCGGCGTTGCCGATCCCGATCCTGCCGAAGTGTTTTTCCGGGTGTGGCCGAGGAGACGTGCATGCGGGCGCTGCCTATTCCCGCGCGACTGTTCATTGCTGGGGTCGTGAGTGTGGCGATCGCAGTTCTCGGGCTGGCAATCCCCAGGGTGAGCGACTGGGGTGCCGTGGCCGTCCTCGCTCTGGTCGTCATCGGATCTGAATACCTGACGCTTTCGTTGGGCCGCACCGTAAGCGGCGTAGAGGTGTCGATCTCGGTGACGGCTCCCATGGTTATTGGGGCGGTGTTTCTCCTCGGGCCGTGGGGTGCCGCAGTAGTTGGCGCCGCCGTGTGGTTGTACTTCGATCGCGCCATTCCGTTGTTCAAAGTGCTCTACAACGGCGCCCAAATCGCGCTGAGCGCCTTCATTTCAGGAGTGGCCTTTCAGGCTCTTGGTGGGACTGTGCCAATCGATCCCAGTTCATTCCCTCGCGCTCTTGTGCCTGCGATCGGCGTGCTTGTTGTCTACGAACTCACTAACGCATTCTTCGTTGTGATTGCCATCTCCTTGAGTTCGCGTGTGGCACCTGCTCGAGTTTGGCGCGGAATGCTCGCGGGCAGCGCAAGCGCCTACTTTGCTTACAACATCTTTGGTTTGTTGTTAGCGGTTGTGTGGAGTGCAGGAGTCGGACCGTTCTCAGTCGTACTGTTGCTTGTCCCGCTGTCGGTTGCACGTTGGGTATTCGCACTCTTTGCGCGCGAACGAGAGGCGCACGAAGCAACCATTCGTTCGTTCATTCAAGCGGTGGAAACCAAAGACGCATATACGCGCGGTCATTCTGAACGCGTGGCGAAGGCGAGCTTGATGATCGGGCGCACTATGAGCGTTCGCGATGATCGCCTGGAAACACTGCGATTTGCGGGCATGTTGCACGACGTCGGAAAACTTGGCGTACCTACAAAGGTGCTGCAAAAGGCGGGGAAACTCACCGATGAAGAGTACGCAGCAATTCAACTCCACCCGGTTCGCGGCCGCGAAATCACGCGCGAACTTGAGTTCCTCGGCGAAGCCATCACCGCGATTTATCATCATCACGAACGGCTCGACGGTCGCGGATATCCACTCGGTCTCGCGGGCGAGGACATCCCCGAATTTGCGCGAATTATCGCGGTTGCTGACGCGTTTGACTCGATGACGACAACACGGACATACCGAGGGGCGAGGTCTGTCGACGAAGCGGTCGCTGAGCTCATCAAGTGTAAGGGAACCCAGTTTGATCCGAACATGGTCGAGGCGATGGTTCAAGCGTTAGCGAACACCGAGTGGCAACCGGTGGACACCAGCGCCTTCTTCGACGGACCGCAGAGCGGTCTGCCCAGTTATGCAAGTGACGACGATGATCCGACAGCCGCTGAAGTTCTCGCTAGCCACCGTCCCAGTGCGGCGGCGCCGCGACCCACGCAGGACAGCGATTCCGACACGTCGAGCCGTCAGCGAGGTGAGCAGCGATGAGCGATCAGCGAGGTCAGCTTGCCAACGCACCGCGAGGCGGAACCGCGCTAATCGCCGCTGCTGCCTTGGGCGTCATCGTTTCCGTAGCGATCCTGCCGGATCAGGGTGTTCAGCAAGGTCGATTTGCGTTGCTGTTCGTCCTCTTCATCGCCATTGGTGAGGTGTTTCGAATCCGGATGCCCGGTGGTCGCGACACCGCTCCCATCGCCACGTCCCTATGTCTCGCCTACGCACTGCTTCCGGCCATCGGGGGTGTGCCCCTGACATACGCCGTGCCTCAGGTCGTTGCGGTGACCGCGGTCGGCAGTTTGATTGGTGTGGTCTTTCGGATGGCGGGGCGTCGTCCGATTCCCATCGACGACTTGGCTCGTCGCATCATCATCGTCGGATGTGTGGCCGCGTGTTTCAGGCCATATCTGGAATCTGACGCGGTAGGTCGCCAGACGACTTTCTTCGTGGCCCTGCTGATGACCGCGGTGTCGCTACTTGCCTTGCTCCTCGATTCGATCCTGGCCGCTCTCGTACGCGCGGCTACTGATCGAGCGCCATACAACCAGGCGATTATCGACGAGATCCGCGCGATGCTGGGCATCAACGCCGCAACGGGCGCGACGGCAGTCCTGACCGCACTGGCCCTGCCTTCGATGGGTTGGATCGCCGTACCGATCTTTGTGATTCCCTTGGCACTGACGCAATTTTCGTTCCGTCGATATGCGCACATTCAGTCGACGTACTTGCAGACGATTCGGGCACTGTCACGCGTCACCGAGGTCGGGGGATATACCGAGACCGGGCATGCGAGACGGGTGAGTCGACTAGCGGTTTCCGTGGGCATCGAGATGGGATTGTCTGAAAGCGATGTACGCGAACTCGAATACGCCGCGCTGATGCATGACATCGGGCAGTTGTCTCTCGAGGAACCTATTCCGGGCGGTTCAACTCTGATGACGTCAGCGGCGTCGGCAAGAACCATTGCCGGGTTGGGGTCTGCAGTGATCCGACAAACCGGGGTGCTTGACCACGTCGCCGAGGTCGTGGAGCGTCAGGCGGATTCTTACTACCCCGGGCATGGGCGTTACGACGACACCATCCCGGTGGAGAGTCGCATCATTCGGGCCTGCAACGACTACGACGACCTCGTCGGTGCATCGCTTGAATCAGATCGAATGTTGCAGGCAGTCGAGCGACTCCATATGGGCATCACCAGTGAGTACGACCCCGCCGTTGTCGACACATTGACGCGCATCGTGAAACGTCGTACCGGGATTCTCTAGGTTCGGCACCCTCGATCTCGGGACACGCGACAGACTGCAGTCGTGATGGAGTCTGTGCTAGTTGCCAATCGCGGCGAAATCGCTCGACGAATCATTCGTACCGCCAAGCGTCTCGGCATTCGTACGGTGGCAGTTGCGAGCGACGCTGACTCCGATCTGCCATACGCGCGAGAGGCTGATGCCGTCGTCGGTTTGGGGGACCCCGCTCCCGCCACGAGTTATCTCGCCGCTGAACGGATCCTCGACATCGCGGTTCACTACGGCGCGCAGGCGATTCATCCGGGCTATGGATTCCTTTCCGAAAACGCCGACTTCG
>JBBRLC010000033.1:0-8543 GCA_038231595.1 Candidatus Nanopelagicales bacterium
ATCGTGGACGTGACGCATTCGAACGCAGCAGATCTATTACTTGAAGTCAGCGCGCACGGAGTGAGCAAAGCGTCGGCGCTGGCCGAGATTGCCCACCACTTCGGAATCTCAGCGCCGGACGTTGTCGCGGTTGGCGATATGCCCAACGATCTTTCGATGTTGACATGGGCCGGTCAGGCGTACGCCGTGGAGAACGCGCACCACGACGTCCGACGAGTAGTTGACGGATTTCTGCCAGCAAATGATGACGACGGAGTTGCGATGTTGATCGAGCAAATGCTTCGCGGCGAGCGTTAGCGAGGGACGGCGCTCTTCGCCATCGACTGTGTGCTGCGCTCACCCGATCGAGTGTGCGACCGGTCACATCGCGTGTACGCGTGTTCGATTACCGGTGAAGTGGGTCGGTTGTCGTCGGTTCCCGCGGCTAACGTCCCTGGAGTTGTCCGCCCACGCACCGAGGTTGGTGCACGGACATCCGCCAAATCGCGCCACGGCGAACCTGCCGCTGCACGTACCGGGGAACCACGTTCCTGGGGCGAATCCGAACCACGTTCGGTAGGGCACCTCCGCGCCCGAGCCCGTCAGCTAACCCGGTCGGCGTCCCTGGAGGGGCTTCCCAACATGCGTTCGTTCGTCGTTTCGTCACGCCGTGCCCAAGAACCGCGCCTTGCCCAAGACCCGGACTTCATCGACCGACGTCGTACCGGTCGTCAGGCGGCATCTCGGATCGCCATCGGCTTCCTCGGGGTGGTGCTCGCGTCGAGTGCCCTCGCCTCCAGTGCAACTGCTACTGCTGCCGAAAGCGTCGTTGCTGTCGCGGCTCCCAAGTCGGTAGCCACCGTGAGTTCGGTTGCTGTCGCGCGGGCACTCCCAGCGGCCGCACCATCGGCACGCATCATCGCTGCCCGCGCGGTCGCGACTCGCGCGCGCTACATGACCAACGTCCGTTTACGCATTGTGCGAATCGCTCGCTCACGTCTTGGCATGACTTATTCCGCTGGCGCAGCCGGTCCCCGTCGATTCGACTGTTCTGGCTTCACGATGTACGTCTGGCGCCACGGCGCGCATCGCTCGCTTCCGCACTCCTCACGCGAACAGTTCCACAAACTCCGCGCGGTCAAGCTCTCCCATTTGCGCCCGGGAGACTTGTTGTTCTACTTCAAGGGTGGGGTTCACCACGTCGCCGTCTATATCGGTCACGGCCGGATGATTCATGCCGCCAACCCACGCGACGACGTCATGAACTCCAGCATCAACGACCGTTGGTATCGCAACCACTTCTCCGGAGCCCGACGACTCTTCTAGTCGAGAGACGATCACCACGGGCGTTCTCTGCGCATCGCGCGTAGTCGCGCAACGTCTCAGACATGGGACGGACCCGACCGCCGGGGGGAGGGAGGCCGGGTCCGTCGCTCATGCGGTGTCGGGCGCGAATGCCCGCACCGATGAACGCATCGTGGCATCGACATCACGACCAACGCGACACGACGCACCGGCGATGCGCCGAAAAATTGTCGAGATCAGTGATATCCGATCCGTCCCAATCGCCGATAAGTCCCCGTGCTATCTCGCGTTACGAACGCGTGCTAACCACGCTTGCGCTTCAGCAAAATCGGAGTCAGTAACCCCCGCACGAAGGTGCGGTTCCTTGCCGTCGTGGCGGGGGTACGAACCGAGAAAACGCACATCTGCACAAACCCGACGGAGCCCCATCAAAGCCTCACCAACTCGCGCATCATCGACATGCCCCTCGCAGTCCACCGAAAAGTAGTAATCGCCTAGTGCGCGTTTCGTCGGGCGAGATTCGATACGTGTCAGGTTGACACCACGGACGGAAAACTCCGTCAAGATCTCGAGGAGTGCACCTGGGTGATCCTCGCGCATATACAGGGTTAACGTCGTTTTGTCCGCCGCGGTGGGTTCCGGCGTCGTGCCTGGCCGGGATACCAGCACGAACCGAGTGGACGCGTCATCGTTGTCACCGATGTCGCTCGCGAGCACTTCGAGGCCATAGTGTTCGGCCGCGATTGCCGGCGCTATCGCTGCGTCGTACGGCGGTGGATCCTCATTGAGTGACATGGCCGCGTGTGCTGTCGAAAGCGCAGGAATCCCATGTGCCCCAGGCAGATTCGTCGCTACCCACACGCGGCACTGAGCTAGGGCATGTGGGTGGGTGGCGATACGTCGAATATCGCTCAGGGCGATACCGGGGCGAGCCATCAACGCGAATGTCACGGGCAAGGCGTACTCGTCCACGATCACCAGTGGTTCGCCGTGTGCCAACTCATCCAGCGTTGCGGACACGGAGCCTTCGACCGAGTTTTCGATCGGGACGAGCGCGCCGGCCACCTTCATCGATCGCACCGCACCTAGTGCCGCATTCACCGACTCGTACGGCTCAATCGTCGCGTTGCGACTCTGCGCCATTGACCGCAATGCTGCTTCACTGAAAGTCCCGCGCGGGCCTAAGTAGGCGTACGTCAACTCCGAGTCTCTGGTCGTAGCATTCGTCACGCTCGTACTCATCGACCTCGGCCTCCCGGCAATCCCCTCGCCGCATCCGCGACTACGTCGACCTCTTCGGGCGACAGATTCTCACCTTTAGTGGCATTCACGCTCTTGAGATAGGTACGAGACTCGGTACGGCCGTGAATGGACGTGATCACCATTCCGTTGCCGGTGTCATCGAGCATCGCCGCAGAGAACGACATTCGACCACCCATATCGTTGAACGCGTCGTACCTCACGACCCCGACGTGACGCAATGCAGCCGCCACATCAGCCCGTGCTTTTTCCACGGTGAGGTGAAGCCCCACAACATCTTGGCGAAGCACTTGAACCGCGCGGATCTCCTCGCTTACGACGTCGACGAATGACTCAGTTCCGTCGCGGCCTTGAAGCAAAATCATCCGCCGACGAATCTTGGTGACGCGGATGTGTGACCACAATGCAACCAGCAGAGAGAGGACGGCGACACTGAGGGCAACGATCACCAAGACGTCGCGGGCAGTGGGGTCGAGGGTCACGCGGGCAAGGGTAACGGGCCGCTAGGGTCGCCAATGAAGCGCTGACCCCGACCGCCCCCCGTGGCTCATGCATCCGAATAGCTGCGCGGTCGTATCAGGGTGGAAAGGCCGGTGATCTGGTGGAACTGAGCCACCTAGTCTCGATCATCGCCGGCCTCTTCCTCATTGGAGCCGCCGCGTCGTCGGTAATGCGCACCTTGATCGCCCCGCGTGGACTCCATTCAAAGTTGGCAGCCGGCACGCAATGGGTCGTGATCGGATTCCATCGGCTCATCGCGCGGCGACGCAGCAGTTACGAGGATCGCGACGCTGTCATGACCTGGGCAGCGCCCTCGACAATCGTTGCCACGTTGATCGTGTGGCTGTTGCATTTCTTCCTTGGTTATGCCCTGCTTCTGTTCGGTTTTAGTCAACTGTCGTTGGGGTTCTGCTTACGCGAATCCGGTTCAAGTCTCTTCACCCTTGGCTTCGCGGCTACCGATGAACCGCGTATCGAGTCAATCGATTTTGTGGCCGCGGCGACCGGACCGATCGTGATCGGTCTGCTGATTGGGTACCTGCCCTCGCTGTACAGCGCGTACAACCGACGCGAAACCGAAGTGACTCTTTTGCACGCGCGAGCGGGCGAACCAAACTGGGGTCCTGAGTTGCTCGCTCGTCACGCAGTGGTGCGCACACTGGACGAGCTCGAACCACTCTGGCGTGAGTGGGAGCGCTGGGCGGCCGATGTCGGCGAGAGTCACACCAACTACGCAATCCTTGTGTACGTGCGGTCCTCGAAACCTGAACGAAATTGGCTCATCGCGCTGCTCTCGATTCTCGATGCCATCGCGATGCAGCTAGCGCTTAACCCGGATCTTCCTGAGGGTCGTGCACGCGTGGCATTGCGGCAGGGCTTTGTCTGCCTGCACGACATCGCGGATTCCGAGCGCATCCGTTACGACACCGATCCAGATCCCGACACCCCCATCTCGGTGACAGAAGACGAGTTTGTCGAAGCGTGCCTTGCTCTTGCCCAGGTGGGTTACCCGATGTCCCGCAATCCGCGAGACGCCTATCCGCACTTTCGCGGTTGGCGAGTGAACTACGAAACTGTCGCGTTCGAATTGGCCCGCCGCATCGATGCGGTCCCGGCTTTGTGGTCCGGGCCGCGCACACCGCCGCTGGCTCCGATCGCTCCCGTACGCCCGGAGAATCGGATGCCGGGGGGTCGCACCGGGCGACCTGGCGTGGGCGACTAGCAGGCTGTCTTGCCGCCGGACGCCGCCGGACATGGATGTGTCCGGACGCCGCCGACGGGGGATGCAGCAGCGTCCGGACAATCCGACCCTAGAGCCGATACCGGTGGCTCACAACCCAGCCATCTCAATTGCGGGATGTTTTCTTGAAACTTGGAACTTTTGTCGCTGCTCACTCACCGTGCGTGATTGCGCTCCCGATTTCCGGTGTACGACAGGCCCGAATTGCCGGAATCGCTAACGCAGGGTGACCTGTCGATTGACCACTCCAGCCCTGGCTCGACGCTCTTCACTGGTCATTTCGGTCGTTGTGAGGAGGGCGTCCTGAAAGCGTTTGAGATAGTCCGCGGCTTCGGATTCCACCTCGTCGGCTTCGGTGTCCGGCCGCAGGTCCCAGACCGGCACGAGCAGTCCGTGAGCGCGAAAGGATCCGATGTAGCGCGTACCGACACCAAGCCCATCCGCGCGCGCCGCATGCAGTCGCGCGAAAGCATCGAGTGCCGCATCTTCGGCGTACGGAAGGGCCCAACGCAGATGAGTCTTCTCACCAATCCGACACCAGTACGCCGCCGTCACCGAGGACAACCTTTTCGTTGGGATGAGGTTGTCATTGGCGCGTTCTAACGACTCAAGTTGTTCCTCATTGAGTTCGTTGGCTCCGTCAACCCAGAAGTCGAACCCGTCGCGCATGTCGACGTTCATTGGCGCGGATGCGTCGAGCATGTCCTGCAGTCGCGGTCCCGATCCGGGGCGCCCAGACGGGGGGATGGGGGTTCCGGGATCGGCGTCGAGTGCTCGGTCGAGTGCATCGGCGATATCGCGAGACGCGTCTCCAGAACTGACCTTTACTTGGAGTCCGGCGAACACTTCACCGTCGAGGCGGCGCAGGGCGGGCCACGCGAGTGGCAACACGGTCGCGAGTGTCACGCGATTGCCATCAGCTCGTGCGGCGTACTCGGGGCGCAACGTCAACTCAATCGTCGCCGCCGGTACCAGTTCCCGCATCGCGACGATGTCGCATTCCGCGACGAGACCCTCGAAGGGTCGAGTGACCAGTGTTTGGCTTGCGTGTGACGCCGTACGCCCGTGGCAGGCCTTGTAGCGCCGACCCGAACCACACGGACAGGGCTCGCGCATGCCAACGACGGGAACTTCTACGGGCACGGATTTCGACGACTTCGCCATGGTTGCGCATCGTACGGGTCGATCGAGGCGTGGATGCTGCTGGCTTTATTGACCGTACGACAAGAAATGGCCGCGACACGCCGTTGTTCCCCACTGGATGATCAACATTGTTGATCATCCAGTGGGGAACGGCCGAGTGGGCGTCAGAAAATTCGTTCGAGGTGGGCGCGCACGGCCTCGGGACGGTTGGTGATCACCGCATCAACTCCGAGCCGTAGGCACAAGTCGACGTCATCGAGGTCATCGACAGTCCACACGAAGACACGTGCGCCGGCGGCGTGCACCTTTTCGACGTACCGCGGGTGCTCGCGAACCACCTCGATGCTAGGACCCGCTATGTCGGCTTTGAACGGGAGACTTCCATCGCGAAAGCGCAGTGGTACGCGTTCCATCAAAAAGACGGTTGGCACCGTCGGCGCCAGGATTCGCATCCTTCGCATCGCGATTTGCCCGAATGACATCACGTGTACCCACGGGCGGATCTCGTGGCGGTCTGGCGCCAACACCCCACTCCACTCATCGGTCCCCATCAGCGCCGAACCCGGCTTGGGGATCAAACCGAATCGACGCAAGGTCTCCGTCACTCGTTCTTCCACCAGTCCGGCGAATCGAGTCGGATGCTTGGTCTCGATGAGGAGTCCGACGGATCGGTCCGCGTGCGTTACGAGTTCGAGTAGTCGATCCAGGGTGAGCACTCGGCGACGCGTATCATCGAGGTCCGGTGGGGCTTCGTAGTCAGACCAATCGTCTTTCCAGGACCCGAAGTTGCGTGCGTTGAGTTGCGCAAGTGTCTGGGTTGAGACGACGCCGTAGCCGTCGCTGACTCGATCGATGCGTCGATCGTGGACGCACACCAAATGTCCATCAGCCGTGAGGCGTACGTCGCATTCCAGCGCATCGGCCCCGTCGGCGAGCGCCTTCACGTAGGCCGCGAATGTGTGCTCGGCAAAATCACTGCTGGACCCGCGATGGGCGACAACCAGGGGCATCAAACGATCGGACACGTGCCAAAGAATGACAGGCCCAACCACAAATTGCCTCTAGGCGAACAGGACCCCGGGATTGAAAATGCCCTTCGGGTCCAGAGATCGCTTGATGGCCGCCATGACTTCGATGTCGTGAGCAGACCGACACAACGGCAGGTACCCCGCCTTGGCCCGGCCGATGCCGTGTTCGGCCGACACGGATCCGCCACATGCAGCGGCCCACGCCAGCAGGGTCGCGTCCACTCGTTCGTCGTCCGGATCCGGCCCGACGATTTCAATGTGCAAGTTGGCCTCGGCCAGATGCCCGAAGACCACTTGTTGTTCGACGACGGGGTTTTCGCTGATGATGCGTACCAGTCCATCAGCGAATTCCTGCAGGCGCCTCAAGGGCACACTCACGTCGAGTTTGTGGACCACACCCAACGTGGACACTGCTTCGGTTTGTCGTTCGCGGTACGACCAGAGGCGGACTCGATCGCTCAAGTCAATCGCCACAATCGAATCGACGTTCTCTCGATGACCGACGATCACCTCGCCCAACTCGGCGACTGCATTGCCAGTTTCGGTTTCCTCGACTTCAAACAGTGCAATGTGGCTGTGGTTGGTGCGCCTCAGCGGCCAGGGCAACCCCACGACATCGCAGACAAGTCGCGTGCCCGGTGCGTCCATGATTTCCGCGGCGAGCACCCGCAACCCCGCGGCGCGGATTTCCGTCAGCATCGCGATTCCTTCGTCGTACGTCGAAATTCCGATCATCGTCACAATCCCGGTCCTCGGCCGCGGGACCAGTCGAAGTCTCGCCGCTGTGACAATCGCGAGTGTTCCTTCGCTCCCGGTCAGTAGTCCCGCAAGGTCGTATCCGCTGTTGTCCTTGACGAGACCGGAAAGTTGTTCGATGACCGAGCCGTCAGCCATCACTGCCTGAACTCCCAGCACTTGTGAACGCGTCGTGCCGTACGCGCACACCCGCACACCGCCAGCATTCGTCGCAATCGTGCCGCCGACAGTTGCGCTGTCTCGAGCCGCGAGGTCGACGCCGTACTCCCATCCCGCGGCGTGGGCGTGTTGGCGAAGGTCGGCGACGGTCACACCCGCTTGCGCCGTAACTTGCCCACTTCGCAGATCGGTATCGCCAATAACATTCAACCGTCGCGTCGACATCACGATCGGTGCTTCGACGCCACCCAGGGCAGGACCGGGCACAGATCCACCCACCAAACCGGTGTTGCCGCCTTGCGGCACGATCGCCACCCCGTACTCACCGCAAGCGCGGACAACATCGGCGACCTCGGTGACGTTTGCGGGCCGGACAACGGCCGTGCTCGGTCCGTGAAATCGGCGAGTCCAATCGGTCGTGTACGCCGCAGTCGCCTCGCTACCGACGAGCACATGTTCGAGACCGACCGCCGCCGTGAGGCGATCGATGAACTCCCCCGACGAACGGCTAGGTGACAGTTGGGTCACGAAGTCATTGTGGGCTCCGGCACCGAAGTCCTACGCAGTGTCCGAGCAAGCGGAATCCCGATGGCCAAGGTCAAGAGCGCAGCCACAAAGCCTGACAACACCGACGCCGACAACCAGGCGGGTGGAACGAAACCTAGGGCGTCACGCAAGGACACCCAGCGTTGTGCCCACCAATCGACGAGCCCCGGATTGATCAAGTTGTACGCCGAGAATCCCGCAACCCACGGGAGCAACATCAACCACCGCAGCCGACCAGGCGCGACGACGTCGTATCCAGCACCCGACGAACCCAAGGCGATCCGACGCACGACATAGAAGTCAACAATCAACGTGACAGCGAGAGGCACGAAGACCGCACCGATCAGGAACAGGAAGGACTGATAGCTCTCAAGATCGACCAGCAACGCGGCGACCGTTGCTCCTGCTCCGATCAGCGTGGCCAGCACGCGGCGATCTAGCCGGGGAATCAAGTTTTGAGTGCTCATCGCCGTCGAGTAGATGTTCGCGAACGCCTCATCGACTTCATCCACCGCTAACACGACCAGTGCCAACGCGCCGGCGGGCACTGCCAACAACGCACCCACGAAAGCGGTCGGTGTAAACGCATCGCCCGCTCCAGCCACGGCGAGGACCGCGAGCAAACC
>JBBRLC010000034.1:0-8423 GCA_038231595.1 Candidatus Nanopelagicales bacterium
CTTGGGTGATGAAGACACGCGGCAATGGTCGCGACTCCGCGCGTACGCAAGGTCGATCGTGGCGAAGCCGACGGCGGTTAGCGTTCGCGCCCCAGTCCGTACGCAGGCAGGTGCCGTCATTGCGATTTCCGCCAGCTCATCGTCGGTGGGCAAGCCGGTCGTCGGGGCATACGCGCGACTTCTTTGGCAGCGAGTCGGGCGCACTCAATGGATTGAACTTGGCCACGGCATCACGTCGGCGCGGGGAACCGTGAAGTTCCTGCACGCCTCTCCCGCGATCAATGGCAAGTGGGTCGTTTCTATCGGGGGCACTTGGTCAAGATCTGCCGGCGCAAGTCGCCCTGCGACCACCGCAGTCCGCGCGACCGTTTCCGCGCGCCTATCCGCGTTGTCTATCCGACATGGCAAAGTCGCGAGATTGATTGGAGTTGTTACTCCGGGTCGCGCGGGACAAGTCGTCGTGCGTCAGCGCCTGATCAGGGGACGCTGGGTGGACCAAGCAACGGCGCAGACGAACAGGTTTGGTGCTGTGTCATTCCGATTGATCTCGCATCGCCAGGGTGCGCACTACACGTACCGGCTCGTGTCGAATTCGACGGCGTACAACGCGCGCGGCTATTCGCACCTGGTCACGTTACGCATCGTCTGACGGCGACAAGCAGGCCGCCGGCAGGTCGAACCAGCGGAGTCGTTCGAAGTCTTCGCTGAGCGTCGTACTGACGACCGTGCTCGAACCTGACGAACCCGACGAACCCGACGAAGCAGCGCGCCCGGCCGAGTTCACCAACGTCTCAGCCTCCGCAAGGTATTGCTGGAGGGCTGATTCAGGCGCCGTGTCGCCATGTCGGGTGTAGTTCAGCACGCCCGCGGTGTCGTAACTCAACTGAGAGAGGCGCAGCGGCGGCTCAACCGGGCCGCTGCGGTGTCGCCACAACCCCGACGCCGGCTCAAAGTGGTAGTCGGGCAGGAACTCGTGACCGTGTACGGCGAGAAATGCGACCGCGGCGACGACGTACTCGAAAACCGGCTCGCTAATGAAGTAGTTGAGGTTGATTCGTACCCAGCCCGGTTTGATGCCCTCGCACCCGTGACTGATCTCGCGTTCGAATTCGTGTGATGTGGAGATGTCGATGCCGAGCAGACGATGACCGTACGGCCCAGCGCAGGAGCAACCGCCGCGGGACTGGATCCCAAACAAGTCGTGGAGCAGTGCCACCACCACGTTGTGGTGCAGAAACTTTCCGGACGGCGTACGTAGCGTGAAGGACACGATGCTGAGGCGTTCCGCATCCTGATTGCCCAGGATTTCGATCTCCGGAAAGGCGGTCCACGCCGCGATGGCGCGACGTAGGAGGTCTTCTTCGTGCGCGCGGATAATGTCCGTGCCAACGGCGCTCTTCAACTGAAACACGAGACCCGCCCGGATCGCTTCGATGATTGCCGGCGTGCCGCCCTCTTCACGGTGGACCGGGTCGGCCAGGTACATGTGCTCCGTCGGATTTACGTAAGCCACAGTGCCCCCGCCCACAACATCGGGCACCGTGTTGGTCAGCAACTCATCGCGGACAATCAGTACACCGGGCGTACCCGGTCCACCGACGAATTTGTGCGGAGACAGAAACACGGCATCGAAGTAGGTCAGGGAGTGGGCCTCGGGGCGCGGGTTCATCGCGATGTCGACGTACGGCCCTGCAGCGGCGAAGTCCCAGAAAGCAAGCGCGTCGTGTTCGTGTAACAAGCGCGAGATGGTCCCGGTGTCGCTCACGATCCCGGTGACGTTGCTCGCGGCGCTGAATGATCCGATGCGCAGCGGTCGATCTGCGTACTTGACCAGAGCCGAGGTGAGCGCATCGAGATCAATATGACCGTCCGCGTCCTCAGGAATCGTGATGACGTCGGCAATCGATTCTCGCCACGGCAATTCGTTGCTGTGGTGCTCGAAGGGCCCGATGAAAACGACTGGTCGTTGGGCAACGGGAATGTGATCGCTGAGATGGTATTTGGTGTCAAGATCGGCGGGGATTCGCAAGTTGAGAATGCCGATGAGTTTGTCGATCGCTGACGTCGCGCCCGAGCCGCTGAAGATGACTCGGGTGGTTTCGTCGCCGCGTACAGATGCGTGGATGATCGCACGCGCATCTTCGCGCAATCGCGTTGTCTGCAGACCAGTTCCGCTGGACTCGGTATGCGTATTCGCATAGCGAGGAAGTACCTCGTCGCGGATGAAGTCTTCGATAAAACTCAGCGCACGCCCGCTCGCGGTGTAATCGGCGTACGTCACTCGTCGCGGGCCATACGGCCCCCACATGATTTGGTCGTCGCCGATGACCGCGTCGCGAATCTGTTGCAGGATCGGCGGTGTTGGCAAGTCTGCGCGAGCGGCCGGGATGTCGATCAGATGGCTCGCGCTGCTCGTTGAGGGCGATGACACGTGTCGATTCTATGACGCTTTGCTGAACCGTACGTCTCGACTAGAGCGCGCCGATTGAGCGAGCAATGAGGACCAGGCCAGCGACGACCACGACACCGGCAGCAGCCAGTGGCATGGCTCGAGCGATCCGACTGATCGGCCCGGGCAGAGTCCCTTCGCCGAGTCGACGCTCGACCAGGCCGCGGGCCCGCAGCACCAAGATCCCGGCACCGGCCAGGACTCCGGCCATCCCGATGCCGTACGCGATGACGAGTGCAACGGCGAGGACCGGCTTGCCCAACGCGATTCCCGCGAGCAGCACGACGACCGCAGAGGGGCTGGGAATCAAACCGCCCGCTAGACCAAGGACAACCAGACGTCGTCGGGTCGGGGCTTGGTGCTTGGGGTGGTCGTGGTCGGCGTGATGGACATGCTCGTGCGGATCGAGGAGTGCGACGCTGGCTGGGACGCGCTCAAAGTTCGCGTGAACCTCGGTGCTTAGGGCAGGGTTGGTGTTGCTATCGCCGCCCTGAGGGGCACCGTCATCGTGGGGGTGGGCATGGGGGATGGGGGCTGGGCCGTGGGTGTGCCCGCCGGGTCCGTGCGAATGTCCGTGTCCGTCAAGGCCGCCCTTGCGCAAGGACCAGACGAGGCTCAAGCCAGCTCCCACCGACAGAACTCCCGCGCCGATACCGAGCCATGGGTAGGCAGACTCTGGAGCGAAGGCCGTCGTCGTGGCGAGCGCGATTCCGAGAATGAGTACGCCAGCGGTGTGGGTGACCGTGACGGTGGCGCCCAGCATCAGTGCGTCCTTAGTCCGGCCCCCGGCCCCGAGCAAATATCCGGCCATCAAGGTCTTTCCGTGACCGGGCGCCAGCGCGTGAAGGCCACCGAGCAAGATCGCCAACACGAAGGCGAGCAGCACAAAAGCGAGGCTTTGTGAGTGCTCGGTGATCAGGCCTGTGAAGGCCTGGGTAGCCGCATCGACTCCACCGGGCACTCCGGCAGTGAGAACGCTGGCAGCCCCAAGATTGGTCTTGCTCGCATCGGACCGATTGGTCGCGGCGAGCACCACGGACGGATCGACTACCCAGGACAACTCCGCGCTTGTCACTGCCAGCGGCGAGGCGGTCAACTCTGCGGGATAGGTCGTGAGGCGATTGCTCTGCGAGGTGGTGGGAACGTTTGAGTTATTTAGCCGTACTCCGTCGCCGACGGCCGTGATCTCGTGCCAGCCGACTCGACCGGACTCGAGGTCGTCGCGAAAGGCAATCTCGTTTATCCCGTTACCGGCGACGTTTGAGGCTGCATCAAACGTGCACTCCAGACGCTGCGTAGGCAGGTCGGCTGCTCCGGGCGGGAAGCTCAAGGCGCTGCTACGCAGGACAAGGGGGATTGCCGACCCGCCATTGGCACACAGGTGTAGTGCGGATGCCACGTTGGCACATGACGCGGTCTTGTACGCCGACAACTCCGCGTCCGACAGGGTTCCGTCGCCGTTGGTGTCGATGATTTGATGTTCTTGGAAGGTCGGAATCTCGGCCAGATCCAGGACGTGATCAATGGTGATCTTCTCGGGCGAGATCGTCAGTCCGGCGTACACGTTGCGGGAAAAGTTGCCCAGCGGATGTGCTGACGCGCTGTCATCGGGCACAACGACAAATCCGGCGGCCAAGACCGCGACGGTCCCGATCCGCCAGTTACGGCGACGGCGTCGCGAGCGCGGGTGGGTCGCATGAGCACCGGCATCGCTGTGATCAAGGGCCACGAAGGTCTCCGAAGGTTCGACGGCAGCGCGTCTTGGGTCAGGTTCGTGTGGGTGCGGCATTCCGGGGTTAGTTCGTACTGGCGGCCAGATTGGATTGGTCCGGTTGGGGATGAGTGGGTCGGGCTTCGGGGGGCCCGGGTACGCGGGGTTCAGGCGTAAGGCAGGCCGGCCCGAGCGTGAGACGATCCGGTCGTGACCAGTACGGCTGTCGAAGAGATCATCGAGTCTGAATCCGTGGTCCAGCCTGAGTTGCCCTGGATCACGCTGGTGTGGAATGACCCCGTCAACCTGATGAGTTACGTCACCTACGTTTTCATGACGTATTTCGGCTATGAGCGCGACAAAGCCGACGCCCTGATGCTCCAAGTCCACCAAGAGGGTCGAGCGGTGGTGTCGGCCGGCTCGCGGGAGGAAATGGAACGCGATGTGGCGGCCATGCACTCGTACGGCCTTTGGGCCACCCTGCAGAAGGACGACTGACGTGGTTGAAGAGATCGGCGAGGACAAGACCCCAGCCGACGAGATCGAGCCCGACGAGATCGAGCCCGACGAGATCGAGCCCGACGAGATCGAGCCCGACGAGATCGAGCCCGACGAGATCGAGCCCGGCGAGACTCCGCTGGATGCCGCAGAGGAGATCGAGTTCGGCCGCGACATCGGCTTTCGCCGTACTCGCTTTGGCCGAATCGTGGGTCACTTCGGCGACCAGGAGCGAGATCTGCTGGTGAATCTCGTAGGTCAACTCGCGGAATTCATCGCGCCTGATCAAGGCGATGCCGACGAGGACCCCCTTGCCCGCTTGGTTGGCATCGACAAACACAGTGAAATCCCCGAGGATCCTGCCTTGCTGCGTTTGCTTCCGGATGCCTATCCCGACGATCCGGAGGCATCCGCAGAATTTCGGCGCTTCACCGAGCGTGGCTTGCGCGACTCCAAACTTGCCAACGCGACGGTTGTTCTCGAGACTCTCCAGCTCAGCGGCGAAAAGATCAGGCTCTCCGCGCCACAGGCGGCGGCTTGGCTTAGTTCTTTGACAGACCTTCGCCTCACCCTTGGGCACCGATTGGGAATCGTCACCGACGATGACCATGACTGGTGGGATGAAGATCCCGAGGTGGATGAGGGCACAAACTCGCTCCGTTTTGTCTATCAGTGGTTGAGTTGGATTCAGGAATCTCTCGTCCACGCGCTGATGCCGTCATAGCGACTGCAGCGCTTCCTTTAGAGTTGAAACGTGCTCAGGATTTCCTCGTCGATTGTTGACGCGATCGTTGCTCATGCGCGCGCCGATCATCCCGACGAGGCCTGCGGCGTCGTTGCGGGACCCGCATCAAGCGATCAACCGTTGCGGTTCATTCCGATGGTGAACGCAGCCCGATCGCCGACGTTCTACGAATTCGACTCGATGGATTTGCTGCGTCTCTATCGCGAGATGGATGACCGCGACGAGGAACCGATCGTGATTTATCACTCGCATACGGCAACAGAGGCCTATCCCTCGCGCACCGACGTCGCCTACGCATCCGAACCCAACGCGCACTACGTCGTGATCTCGACGCGGGAAACGGGGACCGAGGAAGGACCGTATGAGTTCCGTTCGTATCAAATCCGAGACGGTGTCGTGGTCGAGGAAGAAGTGACGGTGGTGGAGCGTTGAACGCTCGACCCCTCTCAGCCGCGTGAGCAGCGTCCACCTAGGCTGAGCCGACCGTCCGAAAATCAGGAGTTTGCACATGTCGATCGAAGTTCGTATCCCGACGATCCTGCGGACTTACACGGGTGAGGCCAAGTCCGTGGCAGGTGACGGTCCGACTTTGGATGCGGTGATCGCTGATCTGGAGACGCGCCACCCAGGCCTTCGCGACCGACTCGTCGAGGGCGACGCGCTGCGGCGCTTCGTCAACGTCTACCTCAACGATGAGGATGTGCGATTCCTCGACGGACTCTCTACCGCGCTGAAAGATGGCGATGTGGTGACTGTCTTGCCGGCCGTTGCCGGCGGTGCGATTGTCGTTTTCTGAGCCGATGCGTTACGACTCGTTGCTCGCCTCGGTGGGCCGTACGCCATTGGTGGGATTGCCACGACTTTCCCCGTCAAGCGACGTACGCATTTGGGCCAAGTTAGAGGATCACAACCCCACCGGGTCGATCAAGGATCGGCCCGCGTTGAACATGATCGAAACTGCCGAGCGGGACGGACGCCTAGTCCCCGGGGCCACCCTCCTTGAGCCGACGAGCGGCAACACGGGTATTTCCCTTGCCATGGCCGCGAAGATCAAGGGTTACCGCTTGATTTGCGTGATGCCGGAGAACACCTCGGTCGAACGTACTCAGTTGCTGAGGATGTGGGGTGCTGAGGTCATCTACTCGCCCGCTGCCGGAGGATCCAACGAGGCCGTCCGGGTGGCGAAAGGGCTCGCCGCAGAGAATCCGGACTGGGTGATGCTCTATCAGTACGGCAACCCCGCGAATACTGATGCGCACTACCGCTTTACCGGCCCCGAAATATTCGAAGACTGCCCAGATATCACTCACTTTGTGGCCGGCCTGGGTACGACCGGGACTCTCATGGGAGTGGGCAGGTACTTGCGCGAGCGGGTGCCGGGAGTCTCGATCATCGCTGCCGAACCTCGCTACGGCGAACTCGTCTACGGACTACGAAACCTCGACGAGGGATTCGTTCCCGAGTTGTATGACGAGTCAGTCCTGACCTCTCGTTTTTCAGTGGGCCCACGCGACGCAGTACGGCGTACACGCGAACTGCTCAACGAGGAGGGCATATTCGCTGGGATTTCAACCGGCGCCATCCTGCACGCAGCGCTGGCAGCGGCGGCCAAAAGCCACAGCGCCGGCGAGCGCGCGGACATCGTATTCATTGTGTGCGATGGGGGCTGGAAGTACTTGTCGACCGGCGCTTACGAGGGATCCCTCGACGACGCAGAAGGCGCTCTCGACGGCCAACTCTGGGCCTAGCGACGGCGCTTCTTGTGAGGACTTGCTCGGGCGTGTAGTCGCGGGTGCGCGATCGCGCCAACGTAGGGTTGCGGTCGTGGCTGACGCTCCGATCGGGATCTTCGACTCAGGGGTCGGCGGACTCACGGTGGCTCGGGCCGTGCTTGATCAATTGCCTCATGAGCCGGTCTTGTACGTCGGGGACACCGCGCGGGGGCCGTACGGTCCGCGGCCGATCGCGCAAGTGCGCGAATTCGCTCTCGATCTCATGGATGGCCTCGTCGAGTCGGGCGTGAAACTGGTGGTCATCGCGTGCAATTCGGCGTCGGCTGCGGTCTTGCGCGACGCCCGCGAGCGCTACGACGTGCCGGTCGTCGAAGTGATCCATCCAGCGGCGCGAAGGGCCGCAGCCGCGACGCGCAACAACCGAGTCGGTGTCATTGGAACCACTGCCACGGTAACCAGCGGGGCGTACGACGACGCCTTCGCGGCCGCGCCGCACATCACCGTCACGTCTCGGGCTTGCCCGCGGCTGGTGGAATTCGTCGAGCGAGGGATCACGGGCGGCGACGAGTTGCTCGACGTCGCCGCTGAATATCTAGCTCCACTCATTCAAGCCGACATCGACACGTTAGTGCTCGGTTGTACGCACTACCCATTGCTGACCGGTGTGTTGTCCTATGTCATGGGGGAGCAAGTGACTCTGGTCTCGAGTGCCGAGGAAACCGCGAAGGACGTCTACCGCACCTTGACTGCATACGGCCTTCTTCGTGATAGCGATCTGCCCGAGCCGGCACATGTCTTCAAAGCAACTGGTGATCCCGACCCCTTTGACGTACTGAGCCGCCGCTTCCTTGGTCCCGAGTGGGCCAGCCTCGCGTCACCGGTGAACTAGGCGAGTTTGTAAGCGGGCTAGGGTCTGAACATGACCCGATCTGATGGCCGTACGGCTGATCAACTGCGTCCCATCAGTTTCTCGCGCGGGTGGCTCGACCATGCCGAGGGTTCTGTCTTGGTCGAGTTCGGCGCGACGAAGGTCCTATGCGCGGCGTCGTTCACCTCTGGCGTGCCACGGTTCAAGCGCGACAGCGGTGAGGGCTGGATCACCGGCGAGTACGCCATGCTGCCGCGCGCGACGAGTACCCGAAGTGATCGCGAGTCGGTCAAGGGCAAGTTGGGTGGTCGGACCCAAGAGATATCGCGGCTCGTGGGGCGCAGTCTTCGAGCCGTGATTGACTTCAAGTCCCTAGGCGAGAACACAATCGTGATCGATTGCGATGTGCTGCAGGCCGA
>JBBRLC010000035.1:0-8416 GCA_038231595.1 Candidatus Nanopelagicales bacterium
GCGAAATGTCGCACTAGATTCATTGACATCCAGGCCAAGGATCGCGATGCCCAAGTTGCGAGCGTCGTCGAGGATCAACCGCTTGGGATACATACCAGGATCGTGCGTGAGTACGCCGGCGAGAAACGCGGCCGGATGATGGGCCTTCAACCACGCCGATTGGTACGTCGGCAACGCAAATGCGGCCGCGTGGGCCTTGCAGAAACCAAACGAGGCGAAGGCCCGCAACACATCCCACACCTCTTCGATGGTGTCGAGGTCGTAGCCTTGATCACGCGCCGCAGGATAAAACCAGATACGGACGTCGTTTTGGGTATCCAGGGATCCGAGGTTACGGCGTACCTCATCGGCTTGCGCCAGCGAACAGCCCGTCATCACCGACACCATCTTCAGTACTTGCTCGTGAAAGACCACGACTCCATGAGTTTCCTCGAGCACTGGGCGCAAGTTGTCGTGGATGTACGTCGGTGCGGCCCAGCCTTGGCGTGAGCGCAGGAACGGCGTGATCATGTCGCTTTTGACCGGGCCGGGTCGAAACAGCGAAATATCCACGATGAGATCGTGGAACGTCTCCGGCCCAAACTTGCCGAGTAATTCTCGCTGCCCAGGTGACTCAATCTGGAAACACCCGAGAGTGTGGGTGGAGCGGATGAGTTCGAAGGTGGGTTCGTCGTCGAGTGCGATCTCGTCCACAACGACATCGATGTGATCGATCCGAGCGATTTCCTCGACGGCATGTGCCATCGAGGACTGCATCCGGATGCCGAGTACGTCGAGTTTGAGTAGCCCCATTTCTTCGACGTCGTCCTTGTCGAACTGGCTCATTGAATAGCCTGCGGCGCTTGCTTCGACTGGTGTGCGATCAAGCAAGGTGAGATCCGAGAGCAACAACCCGCATGGATGCATTGCGACGTGACGAGGCAACCCGTCAAGGGATTCGACCAGCGAGAAGAAGGTGTCGAGTTGCCCCATCGCGGCGAGTTTCCCGAGGCCGGAATCGCGCAACTCGGGCAGCTCGGCCAAAGCATCACGAGCATCACGAGCCCGAATGTGCGGGAAGGCCTTGGCGAAGTGATCGATCTCGCTCTTCGGCATGCCGAGTGCGGCACCGACGTCGCGGATTGCGTGGCGTACGCGGTAGGTGTCCATCATCGACACACACGACACTCGCTGGTCCCCAAATCGTTCGAAGATCGCGGTGTAAACCTCAAGTCGACGGGCGGATTCGACATCGAGGTCAATGTCGGGCAACGCGCGACGCAATGGAGAGAGGAAACGCTCCATCACCAGGTTGTGCGCGAGTGGATCAACCCCCGAAATACCGAGGAGATAGTTGACGAAACTGCCAGCGCCCGAACCTCGCGCAGCAACTCGTACGCCCATCTCTCGAATCAACGCAACGACATCAGCGACGGTGAGGAAATAACCCGCGAAGCCAAGCGTGGAGATGACGTCGAGTTCTTGCTCGAGGCGTTCACGAACAATGCGCAGCTCATGGTGCGGATGCTCGGGGCGATAAGTCCTCCGTAGCGCTGCCTCGCATCTGCTGCGCAGCCAACCATCACCTGCGCCGCCGCCTCGGTCGTTGCCGTTGATCGCGGTTGTCCGACTCGTTCGGCTCTCTCGGAGTACATCAAGCTCAGGAACATGCACTGATCCGATACCGAGATCGTCAACAGGGTCCAGCGCCAACGACTCGGCGAGTTCACCAGTCATAGCCATGAGTCGATCAACGACCCGATCCGGATGGCTCACGTTGGCCAACGCCGCGATCTCGTGAGCGACCTGACGCATTGACGGACCTGACTTGAGATAACCCTCAGCGTTAGGGCGATCGAGGTGACGTGCATCGAGCGGCACAAGTCGACGGGCAGCATCAAGCACATCAACAACGGGAGCATCAGACGGTTCGGCGTACCTCACCGCATTAGTGAGTACGGCGGGTAACCGCTGCTCACGGGCGAAACTGAGCATGCGAGCGGCTAACGAACTAGATAGCGCCACCGCCGACGCATGGCCGCGTGCAGGATTGCCATCGACATCGCTGGCTGCCATCGATGCGTCCCGCGCGCGATGAGACACGATCTCGACATAGACGTTGCCGCGGCCCAACGCATCGACATAGGTCGTCAGGAGGCGCGCGGCGAGGTCAGGGCGGCGGCGAGCGAGCGCTCGACCCACGTCGGAGTCAGGACCGAGCAACGCCACCAATGAGCCGGCCGCGGCGCCGGCAACGACCTCGGCGATCCGGTCCAGGGTGATCGTCGGCGCCCCGCGCCCCGCGAGAACCCCACGTAGCTCGAACGTTTCGTGGCGATGGGCCGCTGAGACGACTCGACACAACGAAGCCCACCCCCGTGAGCCGCGAGCGAGCAGAACCACGCGCGGATGGCGAGGATCGACGTCGACTCCGCCACGTGCCGGCGTACGCGATTTTGGATCGGATCCATTCGCGTCGGCAGCGTTGACTTGAGCAGCGACGCGGGTGCGATCGGCCAATGTAAGGCCGGTGCCCGTACGGCCAGCGGCACTTCGACGGACCCGCACCGGTTGCGCAGCCCTTTGCTCCACCTGTTCCCCAACCAGAGCTAGGTCGACACCAAAGATGGGTCGAATGCCAGCATCACGACAGGCCAACGCAAACTTCACGGCGCCGTACAACCCATCGCGATCAGTAAGAGCCAACATCTCTTGACCCCACTGGGCCGCACGCTCGACTAACGCCCGCGGCGACGATGCGCCGTAGCGCAACGAATACCCCGACGCGACATGGACGTGGACAAACTCGTCACGACCATGAGAACCGGCGGGCATAACAGTTGCACTCCTTCACCGGTGAAATGGGGCCGAAAAACTCGCCTACTTCACCGGTGAAGGAGTGCAGTGAAACTCGCTTGGTTCACCGGTGAAATGGTCAAACTTGCCTGAGTCTTAGGACGCAGTACGGATCGCGCGTACGTCGAAGTTGAACTGTTGGTTGAGGTCTAACTGGTTGGAGCCCAACTGGTTGAGGCCCAGTTGTTGGTCGATGCCCAACGTGGTGGCGACCAGTTCGATAAACGACTCGGCATCGCGCATCAAGTCATCGGCAACTCGCTCAGTAACTGCAGCGGCGATACCTGCCTCAGCCGCCGCCCGGGTACGTGCGCCAGCGGCAAAGAATTCAGCCCATTCCTTTAACTCCGGCGCTACATCGGCGAGTAACGCCCAGACGCTGCGCAAGCGAGTACGCCGCGACGCCGGTTTTGCCCGAGCAGCCACCACCGCTGCCGCAGCACGCAACGCCGAAAGATGGGCGGCGACATATCGATCGGATGCGCGAGTGGTCATGCCCGCATCAGCAAGACCGCGCAGCGCAGCGATGAGTAAACCGCGCGACGCAGTCGGGATGACACTTCGACCAGAACCGCGCGTGGGGCGGGTACTCGTGGCAGTTGTCATGATCAATCCACCACCCGCGCGAGCGTCCAGCGGCCCTGTTCGCTGGACTGTTCGCTGGACTGACCCTTGTCGTAAACAAGGTCATAGACACCACTACTGCCACGCGTGGGGGTCGCTTCGACGCGCCACACCTCACGCTCGGCTGCCGATGGCGCTGAGCCGCTGGTCAACCACCACGATCCGGCTTCTACCCAACGAGCCACGATGCCGCGAATGACATAGAGGCGCCCACGCCACAGAAACTGAGTCGGTTCTCCCACGGAATCACCACCATCAAAGCGGCGCACTTCAATAGTTCGAACATCAACTGCAGCGATGCCAGTCGTGCGTACTTCAATTGTTGAATCGGCAAGACGTCGAGACATGGGCGGCTTCCTCAACTCGAAATCAACTCGGAAACAGGTGGCTCGACCCAGCACTGCTCTGGCGGATCCGTCGTGGGGCGCGAAGCGGGTCGAGGACTGCGCACCCCACGACAGAGCCAGATCCGAGACGGGCCGCGAGCCCTTCCCGGTGCTCGAAGGGTTCCCCACGGGGGGTTAAGGAATCCTTCGACATCACTGAACTTTCGCTATGAACTTTCGCTATGAACTTTCGCTATGAACTTTCGCTATGAACTTCGTGACCTACTCCGTTACTTGTTCGAACACCTGTTCGAACACCCCCACAGTAAAGCCCCCCACCGACAACCGCGTCAACCCCTCCCTTCCCCCGCTTCCTCACCCCTCCTTCCCCGGCTCGACGTCATCGGACCGTCATGACTTCGGCGCCGGAATCGACCCTCGACCCCACGATGATGGGGAAACTCAAAATCCAGCACCGAACGTGGAAGGGCCTCAACCGTGAGTACGACCACAGACCGCGATACCTCGACCCCCGAGATACGCCGCTCTCGCCGAAATCTCATGCTTGGTGGAGGTATCGCCGCGATCGTGGTGCTTTCATTCGCGGCGTACCTGTTCCAGCCGTGGACGATCTTGACCAACAAAACCGTCGACGAAGCGCTACCCGAGGTAACCTCCGCACCGGTCAACCCAGCACCGACGGTTCCAAATCCGGCGGCACCCACTCCGGCGCCAGCGGGGCCACAAACGTTGGGGTCTGGCACTTTTCGCAGTTACGAACACAGCACAAGTGGTACGGCGAAATTGGTGAAACTTGCTGATGGACGCGTCTTTTTACGCCTGGAAAACTTCAACACCAGTAACGGTCCGGACGTGAAGGTGTGGCTCACCGGCGCGAACGTCGATCAGGCCGAGAAGTCCAAGGATGCGGCGTACGTCAATCTGGGTGACCTCAAAGCCAACAACGGCAACCAGAACTACCAAGTCCCAGCAGGCGCAGACCTCGCGAAGTACAAGACGGTCGTCATCTGGTGTGACCGCTTCAGCGTTGCCTTTGGTGCCGCATCGATCACCTAGGAACCGACCACGTAAGAACCGTGCAAACTGGCTAGGGTCTCGTCATGACCGAGGAAACAGACCCTGGCATCCACCACGACGTGCATCCGAATGCACAACGGGTCGCCAATGCGTTGAGCGAACTAGGAGTCCCCGGCCAAGTACGAGCCCTCCCCGAGCCCGCACCGACCGCTGCCACCGCCGCCGCGCAACTCGGCTGCCCAGTCGCCGCGATTGCCAACTCGCTCGTCTTCGACGCCGAGGGCATGCCCCTGCTGGTTCTTGCCTCTGGCGCGCACCGGGTCGACACCCTCAAACTCGCCCCGCTCGTCGAAGTCTCCGAGGTACGCCGCGCCACCCCCGAATTCGTCCGTAAACACACAGGTCAACCGATTGGTGGCGTCGCTCCCATTGGCCACCCGACGCCCCTCACCACACTGGTTGACGTCGAACTGTCCCGCCACGATGTGGTTTGGGCTGCCGGCGGGCATCCGCACTATGTGTTCCCCACGTCGTACGACGAACTACTTCGCATCACCGCCGGACAGGCGGCCGAAGTCGGCGAAGCACCCGCCGCCGTTGACGATTTACGCTGATTTGCCTCTCACGTGAGTCAGGCCAATTCGCCCATGAAGAACACCCAGCCGAGAACACCTGCACTGGTCACCTTGCACATCTGGGGTGTGTCGACAGGTGCAATAGCCTCTGCCACAATGGCTATGGCTCGGGACCGGACCGCTCTGCGGCGAACAGTTGGCCTCACTTTCTCGAAGCTCCTCGGCACTGGCTCGGGTCGCACCTTCACGGTTCGCGATGCCGACCCACACCATTGGGCGATCCTGTGCTGCTGGTCAGACCCCGAATCTGCCCGTCGATTCGACGACTCCCCCGTCGTCCATCGTTGGGACACTCGATCCGAAGAACGAGCCAAAATCACGCTGAGACCGTTGACGTCGCACGGTTCATGGTCGAAACGTCAACCCTTCGGCGCACCCATCTCGCACCGTTGGGATGGCCCCATCGCGGCGATCACACGAGCGCGCATTAAGCCCCGCTACTGGCCAACGTTCTGGCGTGCCGTACCACCAGTCTCGCTTGACCTGCGCCGTCACGACGGACTGAAACTGGCCATTGGCATAGGTGAGGCCCCGGTGGGCCTACAGGGAACGTTCAGCATGTGGCGAGACTCGAAGGCACTGACAGACTTTGCCCAACGTGGCGATGCACACCAAGAGGCCGTTCGGCGTACGGCCGAAATCGGTTGGTACGCGGAAGAACTCTTCGCTCGATTCGCCGTTTTGGAGCTTGTCGGCGACTATCGCCGCGCTGCGATGGCGACGCTTTGAAGATCAACTGTTGGCGTCCGCTTGGCATCGTGGACGTGGTCAAGATCTCCACCATCGATTCGCCACGAATCCGATCGTCGATCGACTTCGCAGCACGCTTCTACCTCTCGACTCGGTCGTCATGAGCGTTCGCGTTTACACCGGGCCGCACGCGTCGCGGCATGGCCACTCGACGACCTTTACATCGCTGCCGGCAATCTTGCTAGTCACGACAATTGCCGCGCAGATCTTGTGGCCACTCACATCAGGACACACGCGCGCCGTACTCACCGTCATCACCGTCATCCTTTTCGCGTCCACCTGTGTGGTCCATGCACTCATTCATCACGGCGTGACATGGACGCTCGCGTGGTTCGTGTTCGCGGTGGGGTTTGGGTGGGCGGTGGAGGCCGTGGGAACACACACCGGCTACCCGTTCGGAAAGTACTCCTACTCCGACGCGCTTGGAACTCGCCTCAATCTGGTCCCCCTCGTCATTCCGCTGGCTTGGGCGATGATGAGCTACCCCGCGCTTGCTGTCGCGCGGCGACTCACCCACGGTCGTTGGACCACGCCACTGCTCGCCGCGCTAGCGTTTGCATCATGGGATCTCTTCCTTGATCCGCAAATGGTCGGCGAGGGGTACTGGACTTGGGTCACCCCATCGCCTTATCTCCCCGGAATACCAGGCATTCCGCTTCAGAATTTCGTGGGTTGGCTGCTCGCGGCGTACGTGTTGATGCTCGTTCTCGATCGCCTCCCACGAAGCCGACCCGGCACCGACGTAGTGCCGGGCATCTTGTACGTCTGGACGTGGTTTGGTGGCGTACTCGCGAACGCGATTTGGCTTGATCATCGCGGCGCAGCAGTGTGGGGAGGCGTGATCATGGGTGCAGTCGCCGTGCCGTACGCCTGGATTGCCTGGACCGGTCGGCCATGACCCTCGCTCACAGGGCTACCCGCGGGGCCGCGATTGCGGGGACGTCGCTGGCCGTCGCGGGTGCGGCAACAACTTTGTGGAACGCCCACAGTCTGCGTCGACCGATGCGAGCGCCGCGCGTCGTAACCGAGCGCGTATCTGTTCTCGTTCCGGCGCGCGATGAAGGGACTCGCATCGCTGCCTGCGTGAGTGCACTCGCCGACCAGCGCGGCGTCGCAGACTTGGAGATCCTTGTCCTCGATGACGGGTCAACCGACGACACGGCGGCCCAAGTTCGCGCCGTGATCGCCGCAACGCAGAAGACGACACAAGCCGTGACACCCGCCTCGACGCCCGCTGAATCCACCGGGCGGCAACGTATTCGGCTCGTCCCAGGCGGAAACGCTCCCCCGCCGCCTGGCTGGTTGGGCAAGTCGTGGGCGTGTCACCGGCTGGCAGGGACGGCGCTTGGTCACGTACTCGTGTTCGTCGATGCCGACGTGGTGTTGGAGCCCGATGCGATTGCGTCCACAGTTGCGCTACTGCGCGACGACGAGCTTGATCTTGTCTCGCCGTACCCGGCCCAAATCGCGGAAACTGGTCTCGAACGACTGGTGCAACCGCTGTTGCAGTGGTCGTGGCTCAGCACCCAAGGGCTCCGTAGCAGCGAAAACACGGGGCGTACGTCGACGGTTGTCGCGAATGGGCAACTGCTCGCGGTTGACGCGCTGGCGTATCGAAACGCGGGGGGGCACGAAGCTTCACCGCTGGACGTACTCGACGACATGGCCCTCGCGCGAACGATGCGCCGATCCGGTGGGCGTACGGCTATCGCCGACGGTTCAGCCATCGCAACCTGTCGGATGTACGACACGTCGAGCGGACTCGTCGAGGGCTACACCAAATCGCTGTGGTCAGCATTTGGGTCGGCATCCGGTTCCGCAGCCGTAGTGGGAGCTCTCGCATTGGCCTACGTCGTACCGCCAGCCCTAGCCGTGGCAAGTAGGGATTCGCGGACGCGCCGAATCGGTCGAATCGGTTACGTAGCAGCGGTTATCAGCCGCGGCGCAAGCGCGCAGGCGACGCGAGGGCGGATGCTTCCCGACGCGCTCGCCCATCCACTATCCATCGTGGTGTTCTCCGGACTCGTCGCCGAGTCGTGGCGCCGCCGCCGCTTCGGCCTGTTGACATGGAAAGGTCGCTCACTCACCGGCTGACCTCGGATGGCGATTCAGCGCCTACGCTGTCGGCTCGTGGCACGCGTCGTAGTTGTTGGGGCCGGCGCCGGAGGCATGGCCGTTGCCGCACGACTGGCAGTCAAGGGTCACACC
>JBBRLC010000036.1:0-8345 GCA_038231595.1 Candidatus Nanopelagicales bacterium
AGTCAGGATTGATTTCAACACCGTCCACGTGGCCGGTGCTTCGTCGGCGAGAACACCCATCCACTCTTCCGTTGGCTCGGCGACGAGTTTAACGATGACGGATACAGACGAGTCCCCGGCGAGCGCGATTACGGTTGTCGTGTCCGCGATCTCAAAACGGGTGCGGCGGTGTGGTGCCCAGCCCGCTGCTGTTAAAGCCGGCTCCGTGACGGATGGCATCGGAATTTGTAGTTGGGATGCGAGTCCCCGTTCGGCGTACCACGCCTCGGCTCGTGCGAGGGCTTCGCCGATGGGGACGCCTGGATCGCCGGTAAGGCGTACCGAGTTGGCGCGCCCGGTGACGCCGTGCGTAGCGCGCAGCATCCAGTCACCCAGTGATTCCGATTCGGCCGGCGGCCAGCCCGCTTCGGAGAGTCGCTGCAAAGCGGCGGCAGAAACCTCGGGTGGAACGACTCGCGCTGCAACCAGTCTCAAGCTCCCAATGGATGTGACCTGTCCACGGCGGTTCGTCACGGTAATACTTGAAGGCGTCTGTCCGTCGAAAGTCCACGCGTCGAGATTCCCGACGACATCGGTCAGTTGCCCCGAGGTCAGTTCGTGCCTAACGCTGACGCGGCGTCCGACGTCCGCCGCGGAGATGTCGACTCGCGCGAGCCCTCCGGCGCGCCAGCCGCGAGCCTGCGTCACGGGAACCCCCTGGATCGAGCGGCGCGTTCGGTCGGTAATGTTGCCTTGAGACGGTGATACTAGGCGCCGTCTTTAGGTCTCCGGTTTCGGCGGAAAACGTCGCGCCAGAGATCATCAGCGCCGACGTGGAGGAGCCCCAGGATGACGTACGTCATCGCCGAGCCTTGTGTTGACCTCAAGGACAAGGCCTGCGTCGAAGAGTGCCCGGTCGACTGCATTTACGAAGGCGCTCGGATGCTCTACATCCATCCCGACGAATGCGTTGACTGCGGAGCCTGTGAGCCTGTGTGCCCAGTCGAGGCGATCTACTACGAAGACGACGTCCCCGAAGAGCACAAGCCGTACACCGCGGCAAACGTGGAGTTCTTCGACGAGTTGGGTTCCCCCGGTGGGGCAAGCAAACTCGGCCTCATCGAGCGCGATGCCGCAATCGTCCTGGCGTTACCCCTTCAGGAGCACGACCTCTGAGCAACCCGATGCCTTCCACAGGGGGACTAGCCGAACGCCTCCCGGACTTCCCGTGGAATGCATTGCTGCCGCTCGCCGACGTCGCGCGGACGCATCCCGACGGGATCGTGGATTTGTCCGTCGGTACGCCGGTGGATCCCACGCCCGACATCGTGAGAAGAGCCCTGGAATCTGCCAGTGATGCCCACGGCTACCCACTGGCGGCAGGAACCGCCGAGCTGCGGTCCTCCATGTCGGCATGGATGCAGCGCCGACTGGGCGCAACGGTGAACGCGAACGACGTACTGCCCGTCATTGGCACCAAGGAACTCGTCGCGTGGCTCCCCACGATGTTGGGACTTGGGGCGAGAGACACCGTGGTGATACCCGAGTTGGCCTATCCGACGTACGCCGTCGGTGCCGAGATGGCCAACGCGATTGTCGTGCGCACCGACGACACTGTGTCGCTTGGCCCGGCTCCGGTGGCACTCGTGTGGATCAACTCGCCCGCAAATCCAACTGGTCAAATAATTCCTATTGAACATCTACGCAAGGTTGTTGCCTGGGCTCGTGAGCGTGGGGCGCTCGTTGTGTCCGACGAGTGCTATTTCGAACTCTCGTGGTTCGACCGGGATGAGGATTCGCCGGTTTCGGTATTGAATCCAGCCGTATGTGGTGCGTCGACCGATGGAATCGTCGCGGTGCATTCATTGTCGAAACGTTCAAACATGGCGGGGTACCGACTTGGGTTCGTCGCCGGTGACCCAAGTGTGGTGGAGTCACTACGCGAAGTACGCAAGCACGCGGGCATGATTGTTCCGGCGCCGATTCAAGCCGCCGGGATCGCGGCGTACGACGATGATCTCCACGTCCAAGTTCAACGTGAGCGCTACCGCGCGCGGCGAGAGATCCTGCTCAAAGCGCTCATCGACGACGGCTTCACTGTCGATCACTCCGAAGGCGCGCTCTATTTATGGGCCACCCGAGGCGAACCGTGTTGGGACACGGTCGAATGGCTTGCTCATCGAGGTATCTTGGTTGCCCCTGGAGACTTCTACGGCCCCAAGGGTTTTGCTCATGTCCGAGTAGCCCTCACGGCGACCGATGAACGTGTTGCGGCGGCCGCGAGCCGGCTGCGCAGCGGGTCCTAGCGGGTCGAACTAGAGCGCGTACCGCTCGCGAAGTGCGATCGCGGCTTGCTCCATGGCGGTGATTTTCGCCAAGGCCGTATCGCGTGGCAGGAACCACATACCGCAGTCCGGTGCGAGCGCGAGGCGATCGGGGCCAGTGACCGACATTGCGGCTTCGGCCATTTTTACGATGTCGTCACTGGATTCCACCGGCGCGTCAGTGGCCAGGTTCAATACGCCCAGTGTCACGGTCTTGTCGCCCGCGTGGGTAAGGAGGTCGGGTCCGTATCCGGGTTGCGCATACTCGATCGAGATTTCATCAACCGTCGTCGCTGCGAGTACTTCCAGCGCCTTGTCGTACACCGGGGTCACGCGCTTTTCGGCGATGTTCTTGGCGTACCCGTAACACATGTGCACACCCGTGCGGGTGGAGATGCCGGCAAGGGCGCGGTCGATAGCTTCGACTGCAAATTCGTGGACCTTCGAGTAGCGGAAATGAACCTCGGGCTCGTCGAGTTGGATCAGGTCCACGCCGACCGATTCCAGTGCCTTGATCTCCTGATTCAGCGCATCAGCGAGTGCGAACGTGAGGTCCTGAAGCGAGCCGTAGTGCTCGTCGACGAGTCGAAGCGCCAGCGTGGTAGGTCCGATGACCGTCGCCTTCGTCGGGCGATCGGCATTGCGGTCAAGAAACAGTTGAGCATCGGCAAGGATCGGTCGATCCCACGTGATGGGTCCGATGACTCGCGGAAGTTCGAATTTCGGTGGAGCCGTTGGCTTCGCGTCGGCATCGGCGGTCACCGCGCGCGGCTTCATGGTCAGGAATTCGTTGACATCGTTGGAAAAATCATTGACGGCACCTTGCTGGTCAGAGTCGATGCCGCCGAGCGCATAAAAGTGGCCGCTGAATGTCTGTCGCCGTTGTTCGCCATCACAGACGTACGTCAGGCCAGCCTTCTCTTGATCGCGGACGGCGAGCAAAACCGCGTCGTCGAGGGCGTCGGGCAACTGCTCGGGGCCCACTCGCCACCACGACCCTTCGTGGCCGTAAATCTTTTCGTGGTTCGCAAGCCAATGCGGTTTGCACCAGGAACCCACCAGTGCGGTGGGGAACCGACCAACGGAGGGAGTGCGCGTGCTTCCACCGCGAGTGCTGCCCTGAGATGAAGTCGACGTCGTCATCCCCGGAGCCTAGCCACCCTCGCAGGTCCTAGGGCGGAGGGCGGCAAAGCCGTAGTGGCCGGTACGGTCGGCCGACCGCATGCATGTTTGGGAGGCCGCACCATGTCCGATTTCGTCCTGCGTCATCCCGGTGGCGAACTGCCGCTCGCGACGGTGGCATCGACCGCGGGGGAGAGCGGAATCGACGTTTCGCGCGTGCTCGCCGAAACCGGCTACGTCAATCTCGACACGGGATTCGTCAACACAGCCTCGTGTGAATCTGCCATCACATTCATTGACGGCGACGCGGGAATCCTTCGCTATCGCGGCTATCCCATTGATCAGTTGGCGGGGCACTCGAACTTCATCGAGGTCTCCCACCTCCTTGTCTACGGCGAACTCCCGAATGCCGCTCAACTCGGCGACTTCGAATCTCGCATCCGAATGCACACGATGTTGCATGAAGACTTGCGCCGATTCTTCGATGGTTTTCCTCGCGATGCCCACCCCATGCCGGTGTTGTCCAGCGCAGTGAGCGCACTCAGCACCTTCTATCAGGATTCGTTGGATCCGTTTGACCCTCAGCATGTGGAGATATCTACGATTCGCCTTCTCGCGAAACTGCCGACGATTGCGGCGTACGCCTACAAGAAGTCCGTGGGTCAGCCGTTCCTCTATCCGGATAACAGCCTCGGCCTCGTCGAGAACTTTCTGCGCATGACCTTCGGGGTTCCGGCCGAGGACTACATACTCGACCCGGTGATCGTGAAGGCGTTGGACTTGCTGCTCGTCTTACATGCCGACCACGAGCAGAACTGTTCGACCTCAACCGTACGCCTCGTCGGCTCTTCCCATGCGAACCTCTTTGCGTCCGTTTCCGCTGGTATCAATGCACTTTTCGGACCGTTGCATGGTGGGGCAAACCAGGCGGTGCTGGAAATGCTCCAACAGATCCACGCGTCCGGAGATTCAGTCGATGATTTTGTTCGTAAGGTAAAGAACAAAGAAGACGGCGTAAGACTCATGGGTTTCGGGCACCGGGTCTACAAGAACTACGACCCCCGAGCGGCGATTATCAAGCAGACGACGCACGATGTGTTGGAACGGCTCGGAGTTGTTGATCCCTTGCTCGTTGTGGCGATGCGACTAGAAGAAGTGGCACTTGCTGATGACTACTTCGTGTCGCGGCGTCTCTATCCGAATGTGGATTTCTACACCGGCCTCATTTATCGGGCGATGGGCTTCCCGACCCGAATGTTCACGGTTCTCTTTGCCCTAGGTCGCGTTCCCGGTTGGATCGCACAGTGGCGCGAAATGATCGAAGACCCAACCACAAAGATTGGACGCCCTCGTCAGGTGTACGTCGGCGCCCCGGAGCGTGAGTACGCCCCTCTCCTGACGCGGGGCTAGTTCGTTGAGTGCAAGGCGCTATTGAGCCCGCTCCACGATTCGCCGGAGCGGACCAGCGTCTCGAGGGCTCCGGTGAGCGAATTGCGACGGAAGAGCAGTCCGGATACCCCGGAGAGTTCGCGACCGCGAACAACTGAACCGTCGGGCATGTTGATTTTGGAACCCGCGGTGATGTAGCACCCGGCTTCGACGACGCACTCGTCGCCGAGTGAGATCCCGAGTCCGGAATTCGCACCGAGTAGGCAGTTACGTCCGACCGAGACAACTTCATTCCCGCCGCCGGACAGTGTGCCCATGATCGAGGCACCGCCGCCCACGTCAGATCCCTCGCCGACGATCACGCCAGCAGAAATGCGCCCTTCGACCATCGACGCGCCGAGCGTTCCGGCGTTGTAGTTGACGAAGCCCTCGTGCATGACCGTCGTTCCGGATGCGAGGTGGGCTCCGAGCCGTACTCGATCGGCGTCAGCAATTCGTACACCGGTTGGTACGACGTAGTCGACCATCCGCGGAAACTTGTCGACACCGTGGACGGTGAGATGTACGCCCTTGGAGCGGGCCCGCAATCGGACGTCGGTCAAGTGCTCGATTGGCACCGGGCCGAGCGACGTCCACGCCACGTTCGGGAGCAGCCCAAATACGCCGTCCAGGTTGATTTCGCGAGGGCGCACGAGGCGATGAGAAATCAGGTGCAGCCGTAGATACACATCGGCGGCGTCAAGCGGAGCAGCAGAGAGATCGGCGATCTCGGTTCGAATCGTGCGCACATCGACCCCGCGAATCTCATCGACATCGATTGCTGCATCGAGCCCGGGGACGTCGACGGAACTCGCGCCGAGGGCCGGACTTGGGTACCACACATCAAGGAGGAAGTCGCCAGCGTAGGTGGCCATCCCGATCGCAGAGGCTGAAGACGCGGTCATCGGTCCAGCGTGCCAGACCGTCTGTACGCTCGGGCACGTGGCCGTACTCAATCTCGACGCCGATGTCGTGACGCTGACTACCGCCCTCGTGAACATCGCCAGTGAATCGCATCACGAAGGCGAAATCGCGGACGCCGTTGAAGCCGCCCTCCGCAGAGTCGATCACCTTGAGGTTCAGCGCGATGGCAATACGGTCGTCGCGTCGACTTCGTTGGGCCGCGACCAGCGAGTCGTTGTTGCCGGGCACCTGGACACGGTCCCGGCGGCTGACAACCTGCCGGCGCGGCTCATGGGAGCAGCCGGCGAGCCGGCCTCGGACGGGCTCTCGGAACATCGGCTGTACGGACTCGGTGCCTGTGACATGAAGGGTGGCGTTGCCGTGGCGTTGAAACTTGCTCGGGACATCGAAACCCCGACTCGAGATGTCACCTATGTCTTTTATGAAGCCGAGGAAGTCGAGGGTATCCATAACGGACTGCGCAGAATCGCGGAGCAGCAGCCGACGTGGATCGCGGGGGACTTCGCGGTGATCATGGAACCGACAAATGCGGGAATCGAAGCGGGTTGTCAGGGAACCCTGCGCGTTCGGGTGATCGCACGCGGCCGACGCGCCCACTCGGCTCGCGCGTGGTTGGGAGACAACGCCATTCACAACGCCGGCGAGATCTTGGGTCGGTTGCGAGATTACGAACCGCGCACGGTGGAACTCGACGGACTGCTGTACCGCGAGGGCTTGAGCGCCGTCGGCATTGACGGCGGTGTTGCCGGGAATGTGATCCCTGATGAATGTGTCGTGACGGTCAACTATCGATATGCCCCGACCCGTACGCCTGATGAAGCCGTGGCTCATGTGGAGGCCGTGTTCACAGGCTTTGACCTTGAGGTTGTGGACAACAGCGCCGGAGCCTTGCCTGGACTCAGTGATCCAGCCACCGAAGCTTTCGTTGCCGCGATTGGCAACTCGCCGCGACCCAAGTTCGGTTGGACGGATGTGGCCCGATTCAGCGCCATGAACGTGCCCGCAGTCAATTACGGACCGGGAGACCCCTCACTTGCACATACCCGTGAGGAGTTCGTCCCGGTCGCGCAGTTAATCGACTGCGAAGCTCGCATGAAGGCCTGGCTTCAGTCCTAGCGCGCCAACAGGATCGATCTGGCTGGCTCAGATGGTCTTGATTGCCGCGATGTCGAGAGTGATCGCGATCTTGTCGCTCACCAAGACGCCACCGGCTTCAAGTGCGAGGTTCCAGGTGAGTCCAAAGTCCTTCCGGGACAGTGTGGTGGAGCCTTCGAATCCGGCGCGGGTGTTGCCAAACGGGTCACCCGTTACGCCGAGCGGCTCGACCTCGATGTCGACGGATCGCGTGGTGCCGTGAATGGTCAGATCGCCGGTCACGATGAAGGAGTCACGCGTGGCGCGGACGGCCGTCGACGTGAATGTCAAGGTCGGGAAGTTCACGACGTCCAGGAAGTCGCCTGAACGGACGTGAGCGTCGCGGTCAGTGTTTCCGCTGCTAAACGATGCGGCCTGGATAGTCACCGACGCTGTGGAGTTGGCCGGTGTCGCGCCGTCCAGGTTGAAACTTCCCTCGACGGCATCGAACTGTCCGCGAACTTTGGTCACCATCGCGTGGCGGGCGGTCTAGCCGAGGCGGCTGTGGGCGGCGTCGATGGTCCAGGTGCCGGTGTAGTCGGTTAAGCCAGCGGTCAGTGTGGGGGCAGTCATTGCGACCTCCGAGGTATACGGTTGAAACTTCAATGAAAGTAGTCGAACATAGAACTACCTGGGTGTCAACCTGGCGTACACCGCAAAGATTCCCGCGGGCTCTACCGTGAGACGTATGAGCAAACGAGCCCCTAAGCCGGAGGTCACCGCCTCCCGCGTGACGCCCGAGCGACGAATGGGTCCCGTGACCCGCCGCGGGCGCGCGATCCTGTCCTCGACTACCGATCAGCGCCTCTTGGACTACCGAGGTCCGAGTGACTGGGTTCACACCGACCCCTGGCGGGTGTTACGGATCCAGTCTGAATTCGTGGAGGGTTTCGGCACGTTGGCCGATATCGGCCCGGCGATCAGCGTCTTTGGGAGCGCTCGAACCCTTCCCGGGGACGCTGAGTACGACCAAGCCGAGCGACTCGCTCGCCTGCTTGTGGAGGCGGACTACGCAGTGATCACGGGCGGCGGGCCGGGCATCATGGAGGCCGCGAATAAAGGCGCCTGCGAGGCCGGGGGAGTGTCAGTCGGGCTCAGTATCGAGTTGCCCTTTGAAGCCGGCATGAACGACTGGGTCGACATCGGCGTCCACTTCCGCTACTTCTTTGCGCGCAAGACGATGTTCGTGAAGTACGCCCAAGGATTCATCGTGTTTCCAGGCGGCTTCGGGACTCTCGACGAACTCTACGAAGCACTCACGCTTGTGCAGACGCGAAAAGTCACGAGCTTTCCGGTGGTGCTGATGGGAACTCGCTACTGGGGACCGTTGGTGACGTGGCTTCACGACACCGTCGTCGCGGGCGGCAACATTGGTCTGATCGACATGGACCTCATCACACTCACCGATGATCCCGAAATCGCTGTGGACGTGAT
>JBBRLC010000037.1:0-8248 GCA_038231595.1 Candidatus Nanopelagicales bacterium
CGTGCCTGAGGTGTCTGCGCGACAACAGTTCTACTTGCACTGTCATCTCATCGGCGGGATGGATGCACCGGTCATCTACGTCTTGCCAGCCTCGGATCCCGAGCCACGAGACATCGGCGCGGGTCAGGAGTGGGCGGCCGAGGCGCCGATTTCCCCAGATGGTTCGCCCCGCCCGCAGTGGGCCAATATGCGCACGCTCTTCGCGATTTTGGCAGCCGGTGGTGAGGACCTCGCGGCGTCCCCACTGCCCGCCCCGATCGCCGTTGTCTACGACCACGCTGGCGAACACATTGCGCGTTATGGCGGAGTGATTCCAGGCAGCGAATGGTCGAACGCCACGGATTTGCGTGAGTTGGCAACCGGTGCGAACACCGGACGGGCGTCGAATCTGGTCGCCCAACAACTCGTCGAGGCTGGCATCGATTTCGACATCGTCGATGCGACCCGAACCTCCCTCGAGTCGTATTCCGCAATCGTGGTGCCGGCCGTATCGGTGATGTCCAAGGCGGCTCAAGACGCTGTGGTGCAACGGATTACCGCTGGTTCCCGTGTGTTCGCGGCCGGGCAACTGCCCGTACTCGACGAAGATTTGCGCGACTACGCGGCCCTCTCCGATCTGGACCCTTTCGATCCCACGGCGCTGGCTGCCACGCTCGATGCAACCTCGCTTCGTAGTGCCGTCGTCGACCAGGTCGGTATCGATGTCTCGTGTCGAGTTGGCCAGTCGGCTCGCTATCTGAGTGTCGTCAACCGCAGTGGTACGCCGTGGACCGGCGACGTACGACTGGCGAACGGCGATGTTGTGCCGGTCAGTTCGGGCCCTGGCACCGTGGCGTGGGCACGCGTGGATGCAACGGGAACCGTAAGCGCTGCATTGATCAGCGGCCGCAATGCATTCGTGGGGGATATTCGAATCGAACGTGGCCAAGCAGCGATCACCCGTGGGCCGAGCGCATGGGAAGTGGTCGCCTCTGATCCGGGCAGTGCGTGGATTCCAGGTGCGGCTGGCCTCGAGGCATACCGGGTCACTCTGCACGGCGTCGTGCTCGCCGTCGGTGTGGTGGGAGCTGACGGTCTGCTTGACGTCGTGGTCGACGACGACGCGGGAGCGACTGACCGCTATGTCCTTGGCGATCTCACAGTCGCGGAAGCCTGGGCGAGTCACGCCCACCGTTTCACTGAACTGTCGTGGGGTCAGATCGAACGCGAATTCGGATCGATAGCCGAACGCCTGGCCGAACTCCAGGCCGAGGCGGGCGCCGAGTTTGACGCCGACTTCGCCGAGCTCGCGACTCGCCTGCGTGACCGCGATCTATCCGGATTGGCGCGTTCACTGCCGAGAATGCGAAGTCGCCTCGTTGCGGGTTCAGCAGCTCACGGCACCGAGGAGATCGAGCGTGCACTCACGCGGATCGGAATGCGCCATCGCGACCTCGCGCTTGGTCGTTCGTGAATCCGGGGCGTGAGGCGTACGGCGTCCACCGAGCCACTCTCGACAACCCGGAAACCCATGTCAGCGAAACGTTGTGTAAGTAATGTTTCCTAACTTAGAATTTGGTGCGTGAATTCAGTGACCGAGAGCGACATCGTTGACCTGTCCGGCACCTGGGAGTTTGCGCTCGCGCCAGCGGGACCCTGGTCGCCCATGCAGGTGCCTTCGTCATGGTTCCTGGAAGGGCTGGATTCGACGGGGCCGGTCTGGTTCCGGCGCTCAATCACTCTCAACGCCGGGTGGGCGGGACGCCGAAACTGGGTTCGCTTCGGCGGCATCGACTACGAAGCGCTGGTGTCCCTTGATGGTCGCCGCGTTGGTGGACACGTTGGTGGAGTGAGCCCCTTCGTCGTCGAGCTCAATGCGGCGCCCGGGGAGCACGAGCTCCTGGTTGAAGTACGCGTCCCCGTGGACGAATTCGAGACCGTATGGCCGCACAGCAAGACCGCTTTGCGCGGTGTGATGGGTCACCACGACTGCCGCCCCGGCGGCTGGACCGAACGCGGTCAAGAGTGGTGTTCCGGCGGGATCTGGGGAACGGTCGAATTGATCGGTCCACGGACCGCGCACATCGACTCGGTTCGCGTTGCCACGCCGTTGGCCGGTGCCGACGCCGAACTCGATGGTCGGGTGCGACTCCAACTGGTGGACGATGAGCCAGCCTGGGCAACAGTTCGAATTGCACTCTACGAAGCCGACAACACCGAGCCCACCTATGACTCGTGGCAGGAGACCTGGCTGGAGCCGGGCGAAAACACCGTGCGGGTCAGCGGGTGGCTTGCATCTCCAACTCTGTGGTGGACGTGGGATCACGGAGACCCGTACCTCTATCGCGCCGTCACGACCGTGGAGATTGATGGAACTGTTGTGACCACCCACGAACATGCTCTGGGCGTACGCGAAATTGGTCACGACGCCGGATGGGTATGGCGCCTCAATGGCAGGCCGATATTCATTCGGGGGTCCAACTACATCGGAAGCCAGTGGTTGGCCAACCTGACTCCAGAGCGCACAACACACGACATCGAACTCACGGTCCAGGCCAATCTCAACTTGTTGCGTGTCCACGCGCATGTGACGGTTCCGTCGTTTTACGACGCCTGCGATCGAGCTGGAGTCCTTGTCTGGCAGGACCTTCCGATGCAGTGGGGGTATGCCGACACGGCGCTCACCTACCGCGTGGCGCGCAGCATGGTTCACGAACTGGTTGATTCCATGGGACACCACGCGTCACTTGCATTTTGGTGCGCCCACAACGAAGCGCCGTGGAACGAACCCTGGATGGCTGTTGAAGCCGGACAATTCATCCCCGACCAAAACCAGCGCATGGACCACGAACTCGCGGATCTGTTCCGTGAACTTGATCCCAGCCGCTGCGCGCTTGCCAACTCAGGGGCGGGCGACGGGCACACGTACCCCGGTTGGTACTGGGGCAAGTGGACCGACGTCAGCGAACTTCCCGGAGGCGCGTTTGTCACGGAGTACGGCGCACAAGCCGTACCTGTGTTGGAAACGCTACGTACGTTTTTGCCTGAAGGGTCGACTGCCGATGACTGGGAGTTCCACGGCTACCAGCACGTTGAGAATTCAGAACACGTCGGCGTCACATGGGACATCCCGGTCGAAGAACTGATCGCTCGCACGCAGGCGTACCAATCGCGGACCATTCAATTCTCGACTGAGACCTACCGACGTAAGAAGCGCGAGCGAGTCCAAGGAGTTGTGCACTTCATGTTCGTGGACCCGTGGCCTTCGATTTCCTGGGCTGTCTTGGACATCGATCGCCGACCCAAGTCCGGCTTCGAGGCCTTGCGTCGGGCGATGCAACCAGTACTGCCGTCCATTGAGGTCGAGAGCGATTCGTATGGGCCTGACGACATGGTCGTCATGGGCGTGTGGTGGATCAATGACTACGCCAAAACCTTCCCGGACTCGGAGTTGTCATGGATTCTTCGCGACGGTGAAGGAGTCGAACTCGGGAGCGAAACACGAGTCGTTCAGATCCTCGCTGACAATGCGCGCCGGGTGATGCAGGCCGGGCCATTCGACATTCCCGCGGGCGAGTACGTGTTGGAAACCCTGATCCGCGATCGCCACGGTGTCGTACTCGGGGAGAACGCCTGGAAATTCCACCTGCGGGCCGATGAGGCGGCACCGATTGAGGCGGGGGATACACCATGACGGTGCGTTTCGGAATCCTTGGACATGGCTGGGCCGCAGAGAAGCACGGGCGTGGTGCCCTCGAATGCGGTGCGCAGTTGATTGCTGTGGCCGGACGGGACAAAGCGAGGGCAGCGGCCGCAGCGAGCGAGTTCAATATTGATCGAGTGACTGACGACTGGCGTGAAGTCACCCGCGCCGATGATATCGATGCAGTCATTGTGGCGACGCCAAACGTGCTCCATGCCGAGCAATGCCTGGATGCGATTGCACACGGAAAACATGTGTTGGTCGATAAACCGATGGCGGTATCCGTTGCTGAAGGCAAAGCGATTGTCGACGCTGCGGCCGTAGCGGGAGTCGTACTGCTCGTGGGTCATATGTGGCGCTACCGCGACGAAGTGGTTGCGATGCGAGATCGAGTTGCGGCCGGTGAGCTCGGGCGGATCGTCCGAACGCGCGGCTATGGGATTCATGAGAAGTGGGGACCAGACGGGTGGTTCGTGGACCTTGCTCGATCGGGGGGCGGGGCGCTCATCGACATGGGTGTCCACGCGGTTGACACCGTCCGGTTCTTGCTGGGAGATCCGATGCCAGTGCGTGTGCAGGCCTCGCTCGGAACGGCATACGGGGACTACGACGTCGACGACGACGGCGTCATCTTGGTTGACTGGGACAACGGCACGCGATCGGTCATCGAATTTGGTTGGCACCAGCCCTACCTTTCCGGGATCGAAGCCGACACCGAATTGTTTGGTACCAAAGGCTATGCCCGTATCTGGCCCTATCCCGAGATGGGTGGACTACCCGAGGAGCACGCCGCGCAGCCGATGTACACCGCACAGATGCGCGACTTCATCGCGTGCATCGAAACCGGCGGCACCCCGTTGGCGTCGGGCGACGCTGGACTTGTTGCCTTGTCCGTCGTCCAGGCGGCTTACGAATCAGCACGCACGTCGACGGGGATCTTGTTGTGAGTGCGACCGGCTTGACCCTAACGGTGGTTGGGGGTGGATCGTCGTACACGCCCGAACTCATCGATGGAGTTTTGCTCCGCCGTGATCGATTGCCCATCACTTCGATCCGGCTGGTCGACCCAGACTTGGCTCGACTCGACATCATCGGGAAGCTGTCGACCCGGATGGTTCAGCGCGCGGGCGGTGGTATCGATGTCTCGTGGGGCGACGACCTGACGGCGGCGATCATCGGTTCGGATTTTGTCGTCAGCCAATTCCGGGTCGGTGGTCAGGCTGCGCGGCATCGCGACGAACTCATGGGGCGAGACTTTGGAATCATTGGTCAAGAGACAGTTGGTGTCGGGGGGTTCGCGAAGGCGTTACGGACTGTGCCGGTGGCGTTGCGGGTTGCCCGGACGATCGATGAGCTGGCACCTGGCGCGGTACTCCTGAATTTCACCAACCCCGCGGGGCTTGTCACGGAGGCGCTGCGACGATTTGTGCCCGACGTCACCACGGTTGGCCTCTGCAACGTGCCCTGGAATATCCGAACTGAAGTCGCGGAAGCGCTCGGGGTCCCCTTCGCTGAACTGACGCTGGACTATGTCGGACTAAACCATCTGTCGTGGGTGCGAGGCTTTCGTGTCGGCGATGCAGATCGGACCAATGATGTCCTCGAAGGGCTGCACGCCCAACTTGGCAAGCAAGCAGTGGCTGAAGACGAACCGGATTGGGATTCCGACGCGATCCGAGTCATGCGAGCAATCCCCAACTACTACTTGCTCTACTACTATGAGACTCAGACCATGTTGCGGCATCAGTCGTGCCATCCGACGCGGGCTAGCGAAGTGATGGCAATCGAGGCGAAGCTCTTTTCGATGTACGCCGATCCGGCGCTAGACCACAAGCCTGCGGAATTGATGGAGCGTGGCGGCGCCTACTACTCGGACTCGGCTGCCGAACTGATGGCGGACATACACGGCGACACCGGTGCCATTCATATCGTCAATACCCGCAACAACGGCGCCGTACCAGGACTTGACGACGACTTTGTGGTGGAGGTGCCGGCGCGGATTACCGCACAAGGCGCGCAGGCACTCCCTACACCGGCGATGCGGCCCGACATGGATGCTTTGGTTCGCACGGTCAAGGACTTCGAGCTGTTGACGATTCGGGCGGCAGTCGAGGGTGACGTCGAAGCCGCTCATCTAGCATTGCTCACCAATCCGCTCGGCCCGGACGCGTCCGACGTGACCAAGGTGTGGCGGCGTTTGGTCGAGGACAACAAGGACTTCCTGGAATCCTTCAGTGACGTTGTTGCTCTTGTCGGTGGGGTGGCTGATGTCTGACGTTGTTGTCGTGGGGGTCGACGCCGGTGGCACGAAGACGGATGTCTGCGTCGCCAATGGGCATGGCGCAATCCTTGGTTTCGCCACTGCTGGAACAGGAAACTGGGAATCGGTCGGCGTCGAAGGCGTACGCCTGGAACTGTCCGACGCAATAAGTCGCGCCCTGGCCAGCGCGGGTCTAGAGACTCATCACGTCTCAGCGTCCTGCTTTGCGATGGCTGGGCTTGATTGGCCCCAGGACGTCGATCGCGTTGATCCAGCGCTAGCAACGTTGGGATTGCCGGGCCCCAGGGTCGTACTTAATGACGCATTTGCCGCCTTGCGCGCCGGGTCCATGCACGGGGTTGGTGTGGCGAACATCGCGGGCACGGGGGGTGTCACGGCAGGGCGCAACAAAGACGGTCGGACATTTCGTACATTAGGACAGGGAATTGGCGAGGCAGGTGGAGCCAGCCAAGTTGTGAGCGAGGCGATCCAAAGCGTTGTTCGCGGTTGGTATGGCTCGATGGAAGTGACCGAGCTGACCGATGTATTTCTCGACGCCTTTCAGGTCGCAACCGTCGAGGATCTACTCGAGGGGTTTTGTCGCCACGACATTGACCCTTCCGCCGATCACGCTCGCCTGGTTTTTGACATGGCGCGCCAGGGGGATGCCGTCGCACGTCAGGTGCTCACCTCGGTGGGTGAGGCGCACGGTCGCGATGTGTTGGGGGTTGCCAAACGAGTTGGGTTGCTCGACGACGGCGAAGTGTTTGATGTCGTGCGCGCGGGCAGTCTTCATCTCGACGGCGAGGGGGTATTCGATGAATCGTTTCGGGCGGCAGTGATCAAGGTTGCGCCACATGCGGAGATTCGAGCACTCGAATGGCCACCGGTGGCCGGCGCGGCCTTGCTCGCGCTGGAAGCCGCCGGTCACGAAGTCGACGAGATTCGAGTGGGCTTGGGTCGCGAGGCTGCGTCGGCTCGATTCGAGTTGGTCGGTGGCTGATGACCGAATCCACGCCGTCGCCGAAGGTCGCCCTTGTTGGCTCGGGCTCCGCGCAGTTTATGGAGGAACTCGCCGATTTTGCTTCGATGTCCGACCTTGGCGATTACGAATTGGCGTGCCACGACACTGATTCGCATCGACTTGATGTTTCGGTGCGAGTGGCCCAACGCGTTGCGGCTGCTACGAATACGTCGTGTCGGGTAACGGCGCACGAGGAGCGCAAATCGGCAGTGGATGGTGCGCTTGCGACTGTCGTCTCTGTTGGCGTGGGCATGCAGGAGTCAATCAAACCCGACTTTGAGATTCCGGCGCGATACGGGTTGCGGCAAACGGTTGCGGACACTCTCGGGGTCGGTGCCGTGATCCGAATCTTGCGTACTGCCCCTGTACTCGCAGAGATCGCGCGTGATGTTGTCGACTATGGGGCATCGCCACTGGTGCTCAACGTCACCAACCCGATGGCCATGGTGTGCATGGCGCTGGATCGAATGGTGCCGGAGGCGCAGACTTTCGGGCTGTGCCACTCGGCGTGGCAAACCGCATCCGAATTGGCTGCTCGACTCGATATACCGATTGCGGAACTCGACTACGCAGCGGCCGGCGTCAACCACCAAGCCTGGTTCCAGCGGTTGTCTCAGAACGGAATCGATCTGTACCCACGCTTGCGCGAAATGGCGCGAACCGACGTTGAGTGGTCCCACACCGTGCGAGCCGACCTGCTTCGACGGCTGGGATATTTTCCCACCGAAAGCAGCAAACACGGCGCTGAATATGTCGCGTGGTACTTGCATGACGACGAGGAGATCGCGCGCTTTGGACTCCCAGCCAATCCATACGCACAGCGCAAAGCGGACAACGTCGAATGGTTCAGCGAGGCCGAAGCGGTAGCAACTGGATTGGTTGATGTCCCCGTTGATGAATTGCCGTCGGGGGAGTACGCGCCGCGCATAGTCCGGTCACTCGTGACCGGGGTGGCTGACTGGATTCATGTAAACGTGCCAAATCGGCAGGGACTTGTGGCCGAGTTGCCCGAGTGGGGAGTCGTTGAAGTGCCGGCTACCTGTGACGGTGGTGGCGTCCACCCGATCTCCGCCGAACCATTGGCGCCGCAATGCGCGGCACTCAATCGCCGCTATCTCGAAGTGTGCGACCTTGCCGTACGCGCAGTTGTCGAGGGAGATCGTTCGCATGTGCATCACGCGGTGATGCTTGACCCCAATACATCGGCGTCGTTATCGCTTGATCAAATGGCCGCGATGGTGGATGAGTTGCTCGACGTTCACCAAGCGGCAGGTCGACTTCC
>JBBRLC010000038.1:0-8225 GCA_038231595.1 Candidatus Nanopelagicales bacterium
CGAACGCGGTGTGATCTTCGAAGAAATCGCCATGCGTGACGATGACCCGTCGGACTTGGTTCACGATGAGTTCGCCGCCGTGCTGTACGGCGACACACCTCTCGGTCGCCCGATCTTGGGTACCCAAGAGACGATTGAGGCACTCACCCCGGCGAATGTTCGCGCCTTCTACAAGCGCCGCTACACCGCCGACAACATGGTCGTGGCGGTGGCAGGTAACGTCGATCACGCCGAAGTTGTGCGCATGGTCCGCAAGGCCTTCAAGGGCGCCGACGCTTTTGGCCCGGCCGACCGACTTCCGGCGGTGGGGCGGTCGACATCGGGTGGGCGCAAACGGCCCGGTCAAGTCAAGGTCGTGGGCAAGCGCACCGAGCAGGCCAACGTGGTGCTCGGCGTACCGGGGCTTTCACGCGATGATGATCGGCGCTTTCCGCTTGGTGTGCTCAGCGCAGTTCTTGGCGGCGGAATGTCGAGTCGGCTATTCCAAGAAGTACGTGAGAAGCGGGGACTGGCGTACTCGGTCTATTCCTTCGCCGCGCATTACGCCGACGCCGGGCTCTTTGGTGTCTATGCCGGGTGTCTGCCGGCCAAAGTCGACGACGTGCTGGCGATCTGCCGCGAACAACTCGACCTGGTCGCTACCGGCGGCGTCACCGATGACGAGTTGGCACGTGGCAAGGGACAATTGCGTGGCGGGGTCGTTCTGAGCCTGGAAGACACCGGCTCGCGGATGACCCGGATTGGGAAATCAGAACTCGTCAGCGAGGAACTCCTCGCGATTGATGAAGTTCTTCGTCGCATCGACGCGGTGACACCCGAGGACGTGCGCGACATCGCCGCGACTTTGCTCGCTGCACCTACCTCGTTGGCAGTTATCGGCCCCTTCGACGATGATCGCGATTTCTCGTCAGTGATCGCCTAGTTTCATTCCTTGCGTCCCACCCGCGTAGATTCGGAGGAAACCATGACGATCCGCGTTGGTGTCATCGGCGCGCGAGGCCGGATGGGACAAACGGTCTGTCGGGCAGTGGAGTCCGCCGATGACTTGGAACTCGTCGCTCAAGTAGATCTTGGTGACGACCTGACGGCGTTGACGGATGCGCGCACGCAGGTGGTCATCGAATTCACCACGCCCGACGCGGTCATGGCCAACATCGAATTTTGCGTGGCCAACGGCCTGCATGCTGTCGTTGGCACCACCGGATTCGATGATGCCCGCCTCGACCAGGTACGCCACTGGGTTGACGCCTCGCCGGGAGTCGGAGTCGTCATCGCGGCGAACTATGGGATCGGCGCTGTACTCATGATGCGGTTCGCCGCCGTTGCCGCCCGGTTCTTCCCGTCAGCGGAGATCATCGAATTGCATCACCCCGACAAGGTCGACGCCCCAAGTGGAACATCGCGCACGACCGCCGAGCGGATGGGTCGCGCTCGCCTCGAAGCTGGCCTCGGTGCCATGCCCGACGCGACCACGAGTGGTCTAGTCGGAGCGAGAGGTGCAACCCTTCAGGGCGTACCGATTCACTCGTTACGGGTACGCGGACTCGTCGCGCATCAGGAAGTGGTGTTGGGTGGGCCTGGCGAGACGCTGACGATCCGTCACGACTCGTTGGATCGGGAATCTTTTATGCCAGGCGTCCTCGCGGCCGTTCGTGGCGTGCAAGCCCGACCCGGACTCACAGAGGGACTTGACCAGATTCTTGGACTCGACTAGGGGACATATGAAAAGCCGTGGCGGTACGACATTCATCGTCGTCGTCGCGATGGTTTATCTCGCTCTCGTCGCTGCGAGAGCGGTATCCCTCAAGCAGACGGCCGGCACGTTGGGCCTCGTCGTGGGCGTCTCGGTGATGATGCTGCCCGTTATCGCGGCGTACTTCGTGTGGCGTGAGATCCAGTTCGGCAACGGGGCCCAGGAGATGGGCGCGATGCTCGATGCGCACGTGGGCGATCCTCGCAGTTCTGAGATGCGGGCGACGCAGTCACATGTCACCGACCGGTACGGGGCCGAGGCGAGCGACGATTGGGTGTCGTGGTTTCGCGCGGCCGTCGTTCATGAGGATCAAGGTGATCGACGCAGGGCGCGCGCCGCGATGCGCCATGCCTGGCGGCTCTACCGAGATCGACCTGTCTCGGTGTGACTCGTTCCGTCGCGCCACCAGCGTTCGAGTGAAAGCGCGGCGATGTCATAAGCCTCGGGTCGACCAAGAAAATCGGCGTTGACCGTATTTACGTGGGAATCCAGATCGTCACCCGTTTTCGTTACCATCAACACGCTCTGAGCGGCCCGCTTCGGAAGTAAGCCCAAGGGTCGCCGCGATTCCGCGACCCGACGTACGTCGACAATTTCGACCCAAGGGATCACTCGAGCCGATCGCAGGGTGAGAAGGCGTACGCCGAAGTCGGTGACGTAAACCCCACCGCTAAGCACACGGATGGTGAATGTTGCTGCCCCCCAAAGCATTGCGAGGCTGACGAGACCGACCGCACCGATTGCGAGAAGGCCTCGCGATTGGGTTGCGAGGGTAATGGAGATCGCGGCGATCAGCATCGTCGCGAGTGCGCAGAGACCGGTGACGAGCACCCGGACGGGGCCGGGGTGGTAGAGACGCAACCACTTGTGCTGCACGTAGTTGGCATCCAACGGGCCGTGGTATTCACGTCGTGGAAACCAGACCCACCCACTCGGTCTCGGTTGGTCGCGTTGGGTCACGACGCCCAACCCAGAGCGCGCAGGCTGGCGGCAGTCGCGGCGGCAACTAGTACGACGACGAAGAACGGGGCGCGAAGTAGCAACGCGATGACCGCGGCGCAGACGCCTGCGACGCGCGCGTCAAGACCGAGTTGCTGGCTCAGGACGAACGTCTGTACGGCGACCAAGGCGCTGAGAAGTGAGATCGGTAAAAGATCGGCGCTACGGCGTACAAAAGGTCGGTCAAGTATCGACTCCGGCACCGAGTGGCCGAGGAGTTTGAGGGCGAAGCAACCGGCAGTGGCCGCGAGCACGGCGATCCAGGTCATTGCGTTCGCTCGACGTCGGTGGACCCCGTCGGTGCATTTCCCAAGACCTCGGTTCGTAGCACCTCGGTTCCGGAGGATTGCGCGGTCGTGGGGCTGCTCGGTTCCGGAGGAGCGAGATCTATTCCGTGAGTCGCTGCGAGAACGGCGACTACCGCTGCGGCCAGCACTGGCAAACCGGGCCGCAAGGCAGGCGTCAACGCCAACGCGAATGCTGCTGACACGACGGCCAGTGCCCACGCCGAACGACGCTTCAGTCGTGGCCACAACAACGCAAGGAAGCCTGCCGGAATCGCCGCATCGAGTCCCAGTTTGCGGGGGTCACCCAAACTCGAGATCGAGATCGCACCAATGAAGGTGAAGCAATTCCAGCAGAGGTACACTGCCAGACCCGTCGTCCAGAATCCCAGCCGAAAGGCACGCGGATCATCGACGGTTTCATGGCTCAGCGCCATCGCGGTGGTTTCGTCGATGGTGAATTGGGCCGCCAGTAGGCGTTTAGGCCCACTCACATCGAGCGACCGTGTCACCCGCAGACCATAAAGGGTGTTTCGTACGCCGAGCAGAACCGATGTCACGACTGCGGACGCGGCGCCTCCGCCGGCACCGAGTACGCCAATCAGCGCGAACTGTGATGCTCCGGTGAACATCAGCGCCGACAGTGTTTGGGTCTGCAGGACGCTGAGTCCGGTGATGGTGCTCAGCGCTCCGAACGACAAGCCGTAGGCGCCGACAGCTATGCCCACACTGAGGGAATCCCGCACGATCGCGCGCCGCCGCGACTCCCATATTCGAGTCGCGTTGGCGTCGGAGCGGCTCACTTTGTTGACCGTACGTCAAGAATCCGACCCGACACACCGCGTTTCGTTGACGAATGATCAACATCGTTGATCATCCGTGGAAATGGCGGGGGGCTAGCCAAGGAGGGTCACGAGGCGGACTTGAGTGAGTTTTCGCACCGCGTCGACATCGAGTTCGCGTTCAGCACCGTCGCGTCCCCAACCAGCTGACTCCAGAAAGGCGATCTTCGCGGGGTCGGCGGTTCCGATCCACGTCACCAATTCGGTGATTCCGTCCTCCCGAGCCAAATCCGCGATAGCCATGAGCAATCGCGACCCGTGCCCCTTCCCCAACGCGGTGGGCAAGACGAGGAGTTCGACCAACTCCCCGATCGGCTCGGCGGAGTCATGATCAGGATCGCTCGCGGGTGCGCTGGCAGCGAAGCCGACCACGGACGCAGCGGATTCGGCGATGAGTACCCGGTGCGCGCCGGGCGGAGGCACCCGGATGCTGTACGCCCACTGCTGGGCAATGTCGGACGGATCGAGCGCTTCGAGAAACGCGGGTCCGAGCGACTCCCCCCACCAAGTGCGCCAGCACTCGACCTGGACGCGAGCGATCTGCACAGCGTCGGCGATTTGAGCCAACCGCACGGACGCGTCAGCATGAATCGAGGTGCCGAACTCCGGGGGAGTTGAAGACATGTCGCCATTCTCTCGAAGCGGGCTCTTCGGCCGCGAGGCGGTCACGGCTGAGGTCAGACGCGGCCACTAACCTGGGCACATTCCTTCGATCGTCCTGGAGTGTGCATGAGTGACGGCGATTCTGCCGAGGTTGTATTTCGCAACGACGTGAGCGTGGAGTTGGTGAAGGCGAGTGCCTCGGACTCGGATGTGCTGTTCGCGGCCCGAGTGTCGACTAAGGGTGAGGCGTCCCTCGAAGACGTCGACTCGGATGCGTCGCGTTCCTCGGGGTTGATCAACTACCTCATGCGCGATCGTCATGGCAGCCCCTTCGAACACAACTCCATGACCTTCTTCGTGAGTGCACCGATCTTCGTGTTCCGCGAATTCATGCGGCACCGCATCGCGTCGTACAACGAAGAAAGTGGTCGCTATCGGGAACTGCGACCGGTGTTCTATGTGCCCGGCCCGGATCGTCCGCTGGTCCAAGAAGGCAAACCGGGCGCGTACGTGTTCGTGCACGGCAGCGTCGAGCAACACTCGTTGGCGGTCAAGGAAGTCGAGGAGCAGTGTCGTTCGGCGTACGCCGCGTATCAACGGATGCTTGATGCTGGCATCGCCCGCGAAGTCGCCAGAGCTGTGCTTCCCGTCACGATCTACTCGTCGATGTACGTCACGATGAATGCCCGATCGCTGATGAATTTCCTGTCGCTGCGGACAAAACGTGAAGGATCGCACTTTCCATCCTTCCCACAGCGCGAAATTGAGATGGTCGCCGAGTTGATGGAAGACGAGTGGGCCAGGCTCATGCCCGTGACGTACGCCGCGTTCAACACCAACGGTCGGGTGTCACCGTGACCGCGCGTTCCCTGAGGGATCTTGGCGAGTAGCCTCACCCCATGCCGGACAACGTATCAACGCGGCCCTTCGGGGCATTGCTGACGGCGATGATTTCGCCCTTTACCGGCGATGGAGGCGTCGACCTCGATGGGGTGGCGCGCCTGGCGACTCATCTCGTTGATCGCGGTCACGATGGGCTGGTCGTCAACGGCACGACGGGTGAGTCGGCCACGACCAGCGATTCGGAGAAAGACCACATTCTGCGAGCCGTCCTCGACGCAATCGGAGATCGTGCGACCGTGCTTGCCGGTGTCGGAACCAACGACACCCGACACACCGTCGAGTTGTCGGTTGCCGCCGAGAAGGCAGGGGCTCACGGTCTGCTCGTCGTGACGCCGTACTACAACAAGCCACCACAGACGGGGCTCCGTGCGCATTTCGAATCGGTGGCCGATGCGACCGGGTTGCCGGTGATGCTCTATGACATTCCTGGGCGCAGCGGAGTTCCGATTGAGGCCGACACGATGGTGCGGCTCGCCGAGCATCCGCGGATCGTCGCGGTCAAGGACGCCAAGGGCGACTTGTCCGCATCTTCGTGGGTGATGCGTCGTACCGATCTTGCCTTCTACGCCGGAGACGACATCGCGATCCTGCCCTTGATCTCCATCGGTGCGGTGGGTGCGGTCAGTGTCGCCGGGCACCTCGTCGGTGAAAGACTCCAAGCGATGATTCAGTCGTACGACGCGGGCGACGTCGTGGGTGCGCGCGACACTCATGCGTCGCTGCTTCCGGTCTACTCCGGTCTCTACCGCACACAAGCGGCGATCTTGGTCAAAGCGGCGCTTGCTGAGATCAACTTGCCCAGTGGTCCAGTTCGCGCACCGCTCGTGGACGCAACGCCGGAGCAAGTTGCGGTGTTACGCCGCGATCTCGCTGATGCTGACGTAGCAGGATTTGCCGCGTGAGCCACGCGCACCCCGAACTCGGGCCGCCGCCCGCTTTACGAACAGGTGATTTGCGGGTCGTAGCGCTCGGTGGTCTCGGTGAGATCGGTCGCAACATGACCGTCTTTGAGTCACGGGGCCGACTCCTGATCGTGGACTGCGGCGTGCTTTTCCCAGAGGAGTCACAACCGGGCGTCGATTTGATCCTTCCGGACTTCGACTACATCCGCGATCGCCTCGATGACATCGAAGCAATCGTGCTCACGCACGCGCACGAGGATCACATCGGCGCCGTTCCGTACCTGCTTCGCGAAAAAGTGGATATCCCGATCCTGGGGTCGCGTCTGACGTTGGCCCTACTCGAAGCCAAACTTCGCGAGCACCGAATCAACGCATACTCCTTGGAGGTTCGCGAGGGTCAACGCGAAACCCTTGGGGAATTCTCGCTGGAGTTTGTCGCCGTCAACCACTCCATCCCCGATGCACTTGCCGTCGCGATCACCACCAGTGCCGGGACGGTGCTCCACACTGGCGACTTCAAGATGGATCAGCTTCCACTTGACGGTCGAGTCACCGATCTCAACGAGTTTGCTCGCCTGGGCGATAAGGGAATCGATCTACTCTTGGTCGATTCGACGAACGCCGAGGTGCCCGGCTTTCTCGCCTCAGAGCAAGAGATCGCGCCGGTGCTCGATGGAGTCTTCTCGCGCGCGCAGGGCCGAATCATCGTGGCCTGTTTTGCCTCGCACATTCATCGCGTGCAACAGATTGTCGACGCCGCCGTCCGCCACCGACGCAAGGTCGCGTTCGTCGGGCGTTCCATGGTTCGAAACATGGGGGTCGCAAAGGACTTGGATTACCTGACGGTCCCCGGCGGCGTACTCGTGGCGAGCGATCAATTGCCAGATCTTCCAGACAATGAAGCGGTCCTCGTTTGCACGGGATCTCAGGGCGAGCCGATGGCGGTTCTCTCACGCATCGCAAACCGCAATCACGCGATCGAGGTCGGCCCTGGTGACACGATTATCTTGGCCTCGTCGCTAATTCCCGGAAACGAAAACTCAGTCAACCGCGTCATCAACGGTTTGACCCGACTGGGTGCCACCGTGATTCACAAGGGCAACGCGATGGTCCATGTGTCCGGTCACGCCGCGGCCGGTGAACTGCTTTACGTCTACAACATCTGCAAGCCCCGCAACGTCATGCCGGTTCACGGCGAATGGCGCCACTTGCGTGCCAACGCCGCACTCGCTGAAAAGACCGGCGTGCCGCGCAACCGCATTGTCTTGGCCGACGACGGTGTCGTCGTCGATCTCGCCGATGGGGTGGCGTCAATCGTGGGCGCCGTCCCCTGCGGATATGTCTACGTCGACGGGTCAAGCGTGGGTGACATCACCGAAGCATCGCTCAAGGATCGCCGAATCCTCGGTGAAGAGGGGTTCATCTCGGTCTTTGTCGCGGTCGACATCGTGGAAGGCAAAGTCGTCGCTGGACCTGAACTGCACGCCCGTGGCTTCTCCGAAGGCGATGCAATTTTTGACGCGGTCTTGCCGCAAATTCGTGAGGCCCTCGAGGATGCCTTGCGCTCAGGCGTCTCCGATACGGCACCCTTGGCCCAACTGGTCCGTCGCCGGGTGGGCAAGTGGGTCAGTGAGACCCATCGGCGACGGCCCATGATCGTTCCGGTCGTCATCGAAGCCTGACTCTTTTTTGACTTAGAGGTACGAACCTTAAGTTTAACTTCAGATTCGTACCTCAAACTTTGATCTTGGTACCGGAAGCGCTTCGTCCAACCTGAACTGGGTCGCTGGAATGCGGGCGAGCGCTTCGACTCGATTGCTGACCTCGAGCCGTCGGTAGATGTTCTCCAGATGCTTGCGTACGGTGCCCTCACTCAACCCGAGGTCGCGCGCCACTTGGCGGTTGGTTTCTCCGTGGGCTATGCGGCGCATCAGTTCCA